>NZ_KB906399.1:235000-479807 GCF_000381345.1 Deinococcus apachensis DSM 19763
GCCGACACCCAGGGCAGCCTGGAGGCGATCCAGGGCATCCTCGCCAAGAAGGAGACCGAGGACGTCAAGCTCAACGTGCTGCTCTCGGGCATCGGCTCGCCCACCGAGGGCGACGTGCTGCTCGCCTCGACGGCCGACGCGACCATCCTGTGCTTCAGCGTGACCGCCTCGGGCGGCGTGAAGAAGGTGGCCGACACCAAGGGCATTGAGATCAAGTCCTTCCGCATCATCTACGAACTCATCGACGAGGTGGACCGCCTGATCAAGGGCAACCTCGACCCCGTCTTCGAGGAGCGCTACCTGGGCCGCGCGGAGGTCCGCATGGTCATCCGCCACCCCAAGAGCGGCAACATTGCCGGGTCCTACGTGACCGACGGGCTGCTGCGGCGCAACGCGCGGGCCAAGGTCACCCGTGGTCGCCAGGTCGTGTACGAGGGCACTATCGTGGGCCTCAAGCGCTTCAAGGACGACGTGCGCGAGGTGCAAACCGGGTACGAGTGCGGCATCAACCTCGACTGGAACGATGTGATGGAAGGCGACATCATCGAGGCGAGCGAGATGGTGGAAGTGACGCAGGCGTAAGGAGCGGTCAGCTCTCAGCGTTCAGCAGTCAGCAAAAGAAGAGGGGCGGCTCTCCCGGATGGGGGCCGCCCCTCTTTCTTGTTGCGGGAACGCTCAGGTGTTCGCGCCGCCCGTGGTCGGGCTGGTCTGGTTCCCCGGCTGCCCGAAGCCGCGCGGGCCGTCCTGACCGTCACGGCCAAAGCCGCCGCGGCCCCCGCGCCCGAAGGTCAGGCCAAAGTTCTGGTCCGCCTGGGCGCGAGCGAGGAGCGCGTCGGCCTGGGCCTGGGTGAGCTGCCCGGCCTGCACCCCGGCGGTGAGGCTGGTCTTCAGGGCGGCGAGGGCAGCGTTTCGCACGGCAGCGGTGCTGACGCCCTTCGCCTGGGCGATCTGCGCGACCGTCTGGCCACTCTGAAGTTGTTGGGCAAGAGCCTGCTCGGTCAGTCCGAGGGTCCGGGCGACAGCGGCGGTCACAGCTTGACCAAAAGCGCCGCGCCCTCCCACCTGGCCGTTCGGCCCATCAAAGCCCAGGCGGCCACCGTGACCCCCGCGGCCCCCAAAGCCAAAGTTCAGCGGGGCATCTTGCAGCCGCGCCTTGAGGTCGGCGGCGCGGTCCTGGGGAATGTCCCCGGCCTGCACACCCTGGTCGATGGTGGCGCTCCCGGCGGCGACGGCGGCGGCCTTCAGGCGCTCCACCGTGATCCCGAGCTGGGCGGCGAGCTTCTGGAGGAATACGTCGGCGTAGTTCATGTCACTGGTCTGGGGGCGGGTCGGCGTGGTCTGACCACTCTGGTTCCGGGTGCCGGGTATGGTCTGCCCCGGCTGGGCGGGCTGCACGCGCTGGGGGGCGGTCGACTGCTGGGCGAGCACCAGTCCCGCGGTGAGGGGCAGGGCGGCGGCGAGCGCGATCAGGGGGGCGTTTTTCCTGCTGCGGTTCACGAAATCACACTCCTTGGAGAACGTCCGGTCAGGCTGACCGGCAAAGGCAGGGTGCCCGGGACCCGTTAAGTGGGGGCTAAAACGCCGGGTTGGTCGCCCTCCGGGTGGGGGCGGGCTGCTATGCTGGGGCGCCTTTTCCCCCTATGTCCCAGTCCGAGCCCTCCCCCACCCGCCCCAACGCGACACCCCTGCGGTGGTCACGGGCGCTGGCCTGGCCGGGGATGCTGACGCTGCTGTCGGTGCTGGCGGTGCTGCTGGGACATCAGCCGCCAGTGACGGACGGCGGGCCGCGCGTCACGGCGGGCAACGTCGCCCCCGTCCTTCCCGAGGTGCGGCCCGCGCCGCAGCCCACGCCCGGCCCGGCGCTGTCGGCCGCTCCACCCCCGGAACCGTTCCGGGCGGCGGGCGAGCGTAGCCGCGCTGCTGCACCCGTCCCGGCGTGGACTGCGCCCAGCCTCCCGCGCACCCTCGCGCTGCTGGGGCGGCGGCAGACGGACGGGGGCTGAGGACCGAGCGGTCGGCCCATAGCTCTCCACCCTCCGTTCTGAAGCCTGGAGTCTATTCGTGACGTACAACAATCCCAACCGAAACCGCAACCGTCGTCCGCCCCCCCGGCGTGCGGCGCCCAACTCCAGCAAGCCCAACCTCTGGACGGGGCTGCTGCTGCTGCTCACGCTGCTCGCCAGCCTGCTGTTCATCTGGCGGCCCTGGCAGCACCCGCAGACCCCCTTCTCGCTGTGGAACGACAAGTTCCAGTTCATGACGCTGGGCCTGGATCTCAAGGGCGGCCTGCGAATCGAACTCGCGCCCGAGAGCGGCACCGCCACCCGTGACGAACTCGACCGGGTGAAGACCGTGATCGAGAACCGCATCAACGCGCTCGGGGTGGCCGAGCCTACCGTGACGGTCTCGGGCGGCAAGCGCGTGGTCGTGGAGATTCCCGGCGCGACGCCCGCCGTGCAAAACCGCGCCCGCGAGATCATCGGGCGCACGGCGCGGCTGGAGTTCCGCATCGTGAACCAGGGGGCGCAGCCCGACCCCACGCTGAGGCAGCAGAAGCCCGAGACGGGCGGGTACAAGCTCCCCGACCTCGGCCCGGTGCAGGCGACGGGCGAGGTGATCGCCAACGCGCAGGCGGCGACCGATCCCACCTCTGGGCGCTGGGTGGTCACCTTCCAGACCACCGACAAGGGTGCACAGACCTTCGGGGACTTCACCGGCAAGAACGTCGGGCGGTTGATGGCGGTCGTGCTCGACGACCAGATCCAGTCGGTGGCGACCATCCAGCAGCGGCTCTTCCGCGACGTGCAGATCAGCGGCAGCTTCAGCCCTGAGGAGGCCAACCAGCTCGCCCTGGTGCTGAAGTCGGGCGCGCTACCCATCAAGATCAAGACCGAGGCCGAGCGGGCCATCGGGCCGACGCTGGGTGCGGACGCCATTCGCAGCGGCGCGATTGCCGCCCTGGTCGGCATTGGCCTGGTCTTCGCCATGCTGTTCCTGTACTACGGCCTGTGGTTCGGGCTGGTGGGCGCGCTGGGCCTGCTGTTCTCCAGCGTGATCATCCTGGGCCTGCTGGGCGGCTTCGGGGCGACCCTCACGCTGCCGGGCATCGCGGGTCTGGTCCTCACCATCGGCGCGGCGGTGGACGGCAACGTGATCTCCTTCGAACGCATCAAGGAGGAGCTGGCGCGGGGCAAGGGCATCCGGGGCTCCATCGGCGCCGGGTATCAGCACTCGACCGCCGCGATTCTGGACGTGAACGCCTCGCACCTGCTCTCGGCACTGGCGCTGTACAACTACTCGACCGGGCCGGTGAAGGGCTTCGCCGTCACCCTCATCATCGGCGTGCTCGCCTCGACGTTCTCGAACCTGGTGTTCGCCAAGTGGTTCATGCAGTGGCTGGCGCAGCGCAGACCCAACATGACGGCGCCGCAGTGGATCAAGCACACCCGCATCGACTTCATCAAGGCGGCGCCCATCGTGACCACGGTGAGCGTGCTGCTCGCGCTGGCGGGCGGATTGATCGTGGCGACGAAGGGGATGAACTACGGGGTGGATTTCACCTCCGGCACCACGCTGACGGTGCGGGCGAGCGGGCAGACGACCACTGAGCAGATGCGCGCCGCCGTGACGGGCGCGGGCATCACCAAGGTCACGCCGCAGAGCGCGAC
Organism: Deinococcus apachensis DSM 19763; assembly: GCF_000381345.1. Taxonomy (NCBI): domain Bacteria; kingdom Thermotogati; phylum Deinococcota; class Deinococci; order Deinococcales; family Deinococcaceae; genus Deinococcus; species Deinococcus apachensis. Next base: position 238,669 of record NZ_KB906399.1, read on the forward strand.
CATCCAGCGTGACGTGACCCCCGGCCTGAACGGCGCGCAGTACACCGTGAAGGTGCCGGAGCTGACGACGCCCGAGGTGCAAAAGCTCACCGCCGCCGTCGCCAAGCTCCCGCAGGGCCAGGTGCAGGCCAGCGAGACGGTCGGCCCGGCGGTCGGCCAGGAACTCACCCAGAAGACCCTCTACGCCGTGCTGCTGGGTCTGGCCCTGATCCTGATCTACGTCGGCTTCCGCTTCGACTTCATCATGGGGCTGGGCAGCATCGTCGCCGCCGTTCACGACGTGGCGATTGCGATGGGCCTGTTCAGCCTGCTGGGGCTGGAGTTCACGGTGGCGACCGTCGCCGCGCTGCTCACCCTGATTGGCTATTCGCTGAACGACTCCATCATCGTCTCCGACCGTATCCGCGAGAACCTGAAGGAGATGCGCGGGCGGCCGTACCGCGAGATCGTGAACACGTCCATCAACCAGACGCTCTCGCGCACGGTCATGACCTCGGTGAGCACGATGCTGCCGCTGGTCAGCCTGCTGGTCTTCGGTGGCCCGGTGCTGCGGGACTTCAGCCTGATCCTGCTGATCGGCATTCTGGTCGGCACGTACTCATCCATCTACATCGTCGCGCCCATGGTGGTGTACCTGGAGGAGTGGAAGGACCGCCGCAAGGGGGGCAGCCGGGCCGTGAAGGCGTAACCGGGAAGCACCTTTTGAAAAGCCGGAGGGAGGCCAAACGCCTCCCTCCGGCCGCTGTGTTCCGGCCGCCTCAGGACCAGTCTCGGTCCGGCCGGGGTTGCAATCGCCGCGCCGCGGCGCGGACCTCCTCCAGATCGACCGGGTCGTTGAAGGGGTCCTCGTCTAGGACGGTCACACGGTTGAGCAGCTCCTGCCAACGCCGCAACTCGTCCACGTAGGGGGCATACGGCACCCGCCGCAGGCAGTCTCCCTCCGAGACCAAGTCGCAGATGCCATTGTGCAGCCAGGTCCCCTTGCGCCAGTCGGGCATGTCCACGCCGGGAAAGAGGCAGATCCCGTGGACGTCGACCCCACGCGCCATCGCCGCCATCGACTCCTCCATCACGTCCCGGAGCCAGGCGGGGCGCCCCTCGCCCAGCCCACTCGTCTCGGCGATGACGATGGGGCGGCCGTAGCGTTCCCAGGCTATGGCGAGCAGGTCCGCCAGCGGCCGAATCCGCTCGTCGCGTGGCCCGAGTGCCTGGTGCGGGCCCTCCTCCCGGTATTCCATCTGCCCGAACGAGTAGCAGTTGACCCCCACGATGTCGAGCACCTCGGGTGATCCCCCCAGTTCCGGGTGCTGGCGACCCGCGAGGATGTCCCAGGCGACGAACGTGTCCTCGAAGGTCTCGTGACGCGCCTCGTCGGCCAGGTCGGGCCGACCCTCGGGCGGGACGACGTAGACGAGAGGATCGACGTTCACCATCCGGGCCCCGGGGTCGACCTCCCGGATGGCGTGGACCCCGGGGATGGCGGCGCGGCACAGGGCCACCCGCAGGGCCATCCGGTGGTCCCGGCCCTTCAGGTAAGGCGCCACCCAGCCCCACTCCCCGCCGCAGAACGAGAAGAAGGTGATTTCGTTGATCGGCGTGAAGCAGAGCGGTCCGGCGGTCCGCCCCCTAACGTACTCGGCCGCCGCCCGGCAGTACCGCGCGAACCTCTCCGTGAACTCGCCCGAAAGAGGGTCGAGGTCGTCCGGATACCCGTAGTGGCACAGGTCCCAGATCGGCATGAGCTGGCAGCGGTTCATCGCGTCGATCATGGGATCAAGCTGGGTGAAGTCGAACCCACCGTCTCTCTCCACCAGGGGCCAGGGGATGCCCTCGCGGACCACGGCGATGCCCAGACGGCGCATGATCCCGTAGTCCTCCTCGAAGGAGCGGTCGTGTTGCGTCTCGGCCACGAGGTTGCGGCGGCCCTGACGCTTCCAGTGAAAGGTCGAGCACTCGAAGCCCGAGAGGAAGAAGGTGGGAAAGAGGCCGGGGGTGGGGGGCATGGTCAAGGCTACAGCAGGGGTCCGGCCGTTCGGGAGTTTCTGAACGAAGGAGGAAACAATCCGTACCGGGTGGAACCGACCGGGGGAGGCGCGAGCAGGGGCGAGAGCCTGCAGGCAGAACGCGGGGAGCGCCCCCACCCCTCCCGAACAGGTCTGGGGGCTCCAACCCCCCTTTAACCCAGGCCGAATACGCTGCTCTCACCCCACTCCAGGAGGCCAGACATGAACCCGCATCCCCAACACCACGACGAGGACAACGACGACGAGATGGTCGGAACCCTGCTGAGCCGACGCTCGGCCCTGCGGCTGCTCGGTCTGAGCGGGGCGGGGCTGGCCGTGGGCGGGGGCGTGCTGGCTCAGCGGGGTGGGCCAAGCGGCACGAGCGCGGGCACGAGCGGCGCGGCTAGCCTGCCGGGCTGCGTGGTGCGCCCTGCCATGACCGAGGGGCCGTACTTCGTGGACGAGCGGCTGCGCCGCAGTGACATCCGCCGGGATACCACAACAAATCAGGCCAGCGCGGGCGTGCCGCTGACGCTGACGTTCGTCACCTCGCGCGTGGCGGTGAACGCCTGCCAGCCACGGGCGAACGTGCTGATCGACGTGTGGCAGTGCGACGGACTGGGCGTGTACTCGGATGTGGGGGGAAACGACGGGAACTTCCTGCGGGGCGCGCAGGTCACGGACGCGCGGGGCCGGGCGACCTTCACAACCGTCTACCCCGGCTGGTATCCGGGCCGGGCCGTCCACATCCACTTCAAGCTGCGGCCCCTGAACGCGGCGGGCCAGGCGACCGGGGAGTTTACCTCGCAACTGTTCTTTCCCGAGGAAGTCACCGACCGGGTCCACGCCCGCGCCCCCTACAACCGCAAGGGCAGGCGCAACGTGCTCAATGCCGAGGACGGCATCTACCGCAACGGGGGAAACCAGCTCCTGTTGAGCCCGGCGGGCAGCCCCGAGCAGGGCTACCAGGCCACGTTCGACGTGGGTTTGAATATCGGGTAAAGCAGGAGGTCAGGGGCCGGGGCGAGTGTGAAGACCCCGGCCCCTGTCTGTTCCGCCACTCCCGCTCCCATCTCGCGGAAGCGTAGCCTGAACCCATGACGGACACCGCGACGAAGAAAAAGCTGAACTGGAACAGCCATCACGTCACGCAGGGGGACGAGCGCGCCCCCAACCGGGCGATGCTGCGCGCGGTCGGCTTTCAGGACGGCGATTTCGACAAGGCGATCATCGGGGTGGCGCACGCGCAGAGCAACATCACGCCCTGCAACAACGGGCTGGGCGAACTTGCCGGGCACATCACCGACGCGATCCAGGGGGGCGGGGCGATGCCGCAGGTGTATGGCACGATCACGGTGTCCGACGGCATCAGCATGGGCACCGAGGGGATGAAGTGCAGTTTGGTGAGCCGCGAGGTGATCGCCGACTCCATCGAGACCGTCAGCCGGGGCCAGTCCCACGACGGCGTGATCGTGGTCGGCGGCTGCGACAAGAACATGCCGGGCGCGATGATCGGCATCGCGCGGCTGAACATTCCCGCCGTCTTCGTGTACGGCGGCACGATCAAGCCCGGCCATTACGACGGCAAGGACCTCACCATCGTCTCCGTCTTTGAAGCGGTCGGGGCCTACGGCGCGGGCAAGATGAGCCGTGAGGCCTTCGAGCAGATCGAAAAACGTGCCTGCCCCGGCAACGGCTCGTGCGGCGGCATGTACACGGCGAACACCATGAGCAGCGCCTTCGAGGCGATGGGGATGAGCCTCCCCTATTCCTCCACCATGAGCGCGGTGGACGCGGAAAAGGCGACCTCGGCCGCCGACTCGGCCCGCGCACTGCTCGGGCTGATCGAGCGCGATATCCGGCCGCTGGACATCCTGACCAAGGAGGCCTTCGAGAACGCGATCACGGTCGTGATGGCGGTGGGCGGCTCCACGAACGCCGTGCTGCACCTGATGGCGATTGCCCACGCCTGCGACGTGCCGCTGGCGCTGGAGGACTTCGAGCGCATCCGCGAGCGCACGCCGGTCTTCTGCGACCTCAAGCCCAGCGGGAAATACGTGGCGACCGACCTGCACGAGGTGGGCGGCATCCCGCGCGTGATGAAGATGCTGCTGAAGGTGGGCCTGCTGCACGGCGACTGCCTGACAGTGACCGGCAAGACGGTGGCAGAGAATCTGGCAGACGTGCCCGACGGGCCTGACCCCGGCCAGGACGTGATCCTGCCCTACGATCAGCCGCTCTACGGGCAGGGACACCTCGCCATCCTGCGGGGGAATCTCGCGCCGGAAGGGTCGGTCGCCAAGATCAGCGGCCTGAGGCACATCAAGATCACCGGCCCCGCCCGCGTCTTCGACTCGGAGGAGGAGTGCATGGCGGCGATCATGGGCGACCAGATTCGCGCCGGGGACGTGCTCGTGATCCGTTACGAGGGGCCCAGGGGCGGCCCAGGAATGCGGGAAATGCTCTCGCCCACCAGCGCGATCATCGGCAAGGAGCTGGGGGACAGCGTGGGATTGATCACCGACGGGCGCTTCAGCGGCGGCACGTATGGGCTGGTGGTCGGCCATGTCGCGCCCGAAGCTTATGTGGGTGGCCCCATCGCGCTCGTGCAAGAGGGCGACACCATCGAGCTGAATGCCGAAACCTGCGAGTTGACGCTGCACGTGGACGAGACCGAGCTGGCTCGTCGCCGGGCCGCCTGGGTCGCGCCGGAGCCCCGGTACAAGCGCGGCGTGCTGGCGAAATACGCGCGGGTAGTGAGCAGCGCGGCACGGGGGGCGGTGACGGACTGAGGGCAGGGAGCAGCAAAGAGGTGCCGGTATGGCGCAGTTCCCTGATTACCGGACGAACAATAGGCGATTGGCAGACCGCGCCTGGCCTGGCGAAGACGTACCTTGAGGGATGAACTTACAAGACATCGCCGTTCGCGGTGAGTGGCGCGAGCTGGTCACCCCTGGGTTGCAAAATGCCCTGGAATGGCTGGAGGCCCAGGGCGTGGAATTCTTCTGGACGCATGGAGGCAGCCTCCCTCCGGGTACCTACCTCTTCAACGCGAAAAAGGACGATGTCCTGCTGACCTCACATGACGGCTCCGAGATGCCCCGAAAGGCGATCAGCGAGGCCATTCTGGGCGTGATGACAGCGCACGGGGCTTTTCCACAGCAGGAATCCGCGTCTTCCCGGCGTACCCGCAACCGGGCTCGCGCCCTGTCCTCCCCTCTCCGATGATGGTCATGCCAGCAAGGAACCAGCCATGGACAGCATGATCTACGCTTCGGTGCGGCAGGTGGGTTCGACCTGGTACTACATCGCCCTGACGCAGAAACGCTCGCATGAGGACGCGCTCAATGTGGGCATGATGCAGGCGGAGCTCTACCTGAGCGATCTGGGCCTGGTGGACGCGGCGGCGGCCCCCTATCTGGAGGGCGCGCGGAAAGCCATCGCCGGAGTCATGCAGGGACGGCTTCAAAATTAGCACCAGGGTGAGGGGCTCCCTTTCCGCCCGGGCTGCCACACCGGAAAGAGAGGTCACGATTTGCCGTCTTCCACACTGAAGCTCCGCTGGATGCCCGGAACGAATGACCGGGTCCGTTTCGAGAAGGGCGGCCGCACGTTCACGGTGCTGCTGCGGGATGTTCAGCGCCCTGACGCCCATAGCCTCAATTCGCTGTACCTCAGCGGCAGCGTGACTATCAGGGTCACCCGGGTGCACCTGTCGGACCTGATGGGTTCCCTCCGGCAGCACGTGACGCCCAGGGCCGAGGGCACGGCTCAGGACGCCTGGGTGAACGAGGGTGGCCTGGCGGCGGACGAGCCGCAGGACGATCCACCCGGAGAGCCGGTGGAGCAGCCGTAGCCCGGCCTGCCGATCCGCCTCTACTCGCGGGGCGGGAAGGAAAGATGGCCCTCGAACTGCCACTCGCTGAACTTCCTGGGCTTCTTCTCGGTCAGGGTGCCCTGCATCGGGCCGTGCTGGGTCAGCACGTGAACGGCGCAGCAGCCCCCGCTCGTGCCGCAGGCCGCTCGCAGGGCCTGAATGTCCAAGTCGAGGGCGGCGCTCTGCCGCGCCCGGGGCTCGGCGAAAATGGTCAGCCGTTTGTTCTGTTCGACGTGGTATTTCCCCTGCAAGGTCAGCATGAGGGCACCGTATCCCAAAAGGCGGGGCACAAAAGTTCTGACGGGCCGGGGACGCCCGCCCCCACCCCCCTGGGCTAGACTCCACCCATGTTCGTCTCCCCTGGTGCCCCGTCCGTCACGGTGGCGTTTCTCGCGGGCCTGATCTCGTTTCTCAGCCCGTGCGTGCTGCCGCTGGTGCCCAGTTACCTGGGCGTGATCGGCGGGGCGCGGGCACCCCTCACGCGGGCGCTGGGCTTCATCCTGGGCTTCGGGCTGGTCTTTATCGCTCTGGGGGCGACGGCAAGCAGCCTGGGGGCAGTGCTGGCGCCACATAAGATCCTGCTCGGGCAGGTGGCGGGCCTGCTGATCGTCTTGTTCGGACTGGTGATGCTGGGCGTGATTCGCCTGCCGTTCCTGATGCGGGACACGCGGGCCCTGGCGAATGCGGGCGGCTACGGACCGGTGGCCCTGGGGGCAGCCTTCGCCTTCGGCTGGAGCCCCTGCCTGGGGCCAACCCTGGGGAGCATCCTGGGGCTGGCCGCCAGCAGCGCGAACCTGAGCACAGGGGTGGGCCTCCTTGCCATCTACACGCTGGGCCTGGCCGTCCCGTTCCTGCTGGCGGCGCTGTTGTGGGACCGCCTGAACCTGCGGCGCCTGAACCGCTACGCGGGGGTGTTTGAGAAGGTGGGAGGTGCAGTGCTCGTCCTCGTCGGCCTGCTGATGGTCACCGGGCAGTTCACCCGACTGGCGTCGTTCTTCTCAGAGATCATGCCCGTGTGGCTACTGAAGTGACGGAACCTGGACCTCACGCCCTCCAGCTCCGCGACATCTGGCTGAGATTGGGCCGCGAGGTCATCCTGCGCGGGGTGACGCTGGACGTGCCTGCCGGGGAGGGCGTGACCCTGCTGGGTGAGAACGGGGCGGGCAAGACCACATTGCTGCGGCTACTTGCGTCGGGACTGCGGCCCACCCGGGGCGAGGGGCGGGTGCTGGGCTTCGACCTGCGGGACGGGCGGGCAGTGCGCGACTGCGTTCACCTCATGCCGGTGGACGCGGGGCTGTACCCGGACCTGACGGGGGCGGAGAATCTGGACTTTGCATTGAAGATGCACGGGCAGCGCGGCGACGTGACTGGGGCGCTCAGGCAGGTGGGGCTGGAGCGGGCCGCGAACCGACGAGTCCGCTTCCTGTCGGCGGGCATGCGGAAGCGGCTGGCCCTGGCACGGGCCCATCTGCTCGCCCGGCCCATCACGCTGGTGGACGAGCCCTTCGCCAACCTGGACGACGCGGGGCGGGAGCTGACGCTCGACCTGCTGGGGGACCTCTTGGCGCGGGGGGTGACGCTGGTGGTCGCCGCGCACGAACCGCACCTGGCCCGGCAAGTCGCTCCCCGGGCGCTGCGGCTGGTCGGCGGGCGGCTGGAGGAGGACCGTGGAACGTAAGGGGTGGAACGTGGACCCGTCTCCTACGGCCCACGAGGCACCGTCTGCCCTCCGATCCGTCCTCACCCTGGCGGCCAAGGACCTGCGGGTGGCCGGACGCACGCGGGACACGTTGCTGGCGACGGCCTTCTTTGCGGGGCTGGTGCTGCTCGTCCTGGGGCTGGCGCTGGGGGGGGACGTTTCGGCGCGCACGCCTGAGCAGACGGCGGGTGTGGCGGCGGGCGCGGTGTGGACGGCCCTCGCGCTTGCCGCGGCGGTGGGGGCGCAGCGGGCCTTCGCGCAGGAGCAGGAGGCGGGGGCGCTGGAGCAGCTCACCCTGTACCCGGGGCCGCACGGGGCACTGTACCCGGGCAAGCTGATGGGCGTTCTGGGGCCGCTGCTTCTGGTGGCGGCGTTCACCCTCCCGGCGGGGCTGATCCTCTTCGGGGCGGCAGGTGCGGGACGGGGGGTGCCCTGGCTGCCACTGGCCCTCCTCACCGTCCTCGGCGTGGTGGGCTTCGCGGCGGGCACGACCTTTTACGGCTCGATCACGGTCAACCTGCGGGCGCGGGAGGCGCTGCTCCCGGCGCTGGCCTTTCCCATCCTGGTGCCAGTGGTCATCGCCTCCGTCAAGGGCACGAGTCTGTTGTTGATCGGTGGCTGGACTCCGGAAGTCACGACCTGGGTGGTGTTCCTGGCCGCCTTCGACGTGGGGACGATTATCCTGGCGACGCTGCTGTTTCCCTTCGCCGTGGAGGGGTAGCGGGCGGTACAGTGGCGTATGCGGAAGAGAAGGGCCGCCACGGACGGGCACGCATGAACCACCAGCACACCGACGGGCAGCGGGGACACGAATTGCTGACTGCCCTCGGACGTGATCCTTCGGCCCCGATTGATCAACTGAACCTGGACGGCTGCCACCTCACGGCCCTGCCGGAGAGTCTGCGCCGCTGTACAGATGCCCGAGTTCTGAGTGTGTACGACAACGAGTTGACGGCCGTGCCGGACTGGGTGTGGAGCTTGACGCGGCTGACCACGCTCAACCTTTCGGCGAATCGGCTGACCGAGCTTTCGCCTGAACTGGGAAGATTGACGGCGTTGGAAATGCTCGACCTCGGCCATAACGGGCTGAATGAGCTTCCCGACGTGTTTTCCGAGCTGCGAGGCCTGAAGTTCCTGTATTTGAGCAACAACCGCCTGACGGGGCTGCCCGCGTCGCTACGGCACCTGGACTCGCTGACCTACCTCAACGTGACGGACAATGCACTCACGGGGTTGCCGGAGTGGCTGGGCGAGTTGGGGAGTCTGGTCGAAGTGCGGGCCTACAACAATGTCCTCTCGTCCCTGCCCGCCTCCCTCGGGGATTTGACGGAACTACGCGAACTCCACGCGATGAACAACCGCCTGGGCGGGGTGCGTCCCGAACTGGGACAGTGCAGGCACCTGAGCAGACTGATGCTCCAGGGGAACGCGCTCACGACCCTGCCCGGCGAGATCGGGCAGTTGGGGATGCTGGCCGAGCTGGACCTGCGGTTCAACGCCCTGTCGGAGTTGCCCGCCGAGGTGGGGGAGTTGGAGGGCCTGCGGGTTCTCGACCTGCGGGCCAACAGGCTGACCACGGTGCCCGAAGGGCTTGCCTTCCTCTCCAGGCTGGAAAAACTCGACCTGCGCTGGAACCGACTGTCCTCGCTCCCCCCCGCGTTCCAGCGGTTGAAGGAGCGGGGGTGTTTGATCTACACCTGAACCCTCCCCCTCACGGTCCTCCCGCCACGAGCAGCACGGCCCGCCCGTCGTGGTCCCCAGTCGTCTCGGCGGGCGTATCAAGCCGCGAGCCGAGGTCCACGTATCCGGCCCGTTTGAACCCGGTGCGGCTATTCAGCTTGTCCGCCAGGTCCTCCCGGGCGACCTGGAAGGAACGGTAGGGGTGCCCGGGCTGCGGGAACAGGCGAACGCCTTCCAGGCTAAAGGCACCGGTAAAGGCGAAGCCGCCGTCCACGGCCACCGGCCCGAAGATGCGCCCGTGGTTATTGGGCACGACGAAGGGGGCGTCGCTGAACGCCTGCCCGTCACCCTTGGGGAGCATGGGAGAGAGGCGCCCCCCGACCTCCCCGAAGTACCCGCTGGAATGGCCACTCCGCGCGGGGTAGCCCGCCCCCGTCATCGCGGTGAGGAGACGGGCGGTGGCCTCCTCCGGCGTGCGGGCGAGGCGGTCTATGAAGAGCACGTTGATCGGCTCACGCAGGGTGCGCCCACCCAGCCGCTCGCCGAGCCAGGTCGCGGGCACGAGGTCCTTCGTGATCATCCAGCGGCCCACCTCACCGATGCCCGGCACCGTGGCGGGCGGTTCGGGGGGACGGTAAGTGGCCGGGTCGGGGGCCGGGGCGGCTGGCCCCGGGGTGGCCGAGGGAGCACACGCGCCGAGGAGCACGGCGAACAGGGCGGCGAGGACCAGCAGGAGCAGGGCGCGGGCACGGTTCACGGAATACCTCCGGGGTGGGACGTTCCTACAGTACCGCCCCCCCCGGCGGGGACACTCGCACTTGCCTGCGCGCCCTTCCAGACGAGATGCTGTTTGTGCGAAAAGATTCCTGCGCGTGGTTCTATCACGGTGATGGGGCTGGGCGCGGGTCAGAATGGGGTTCGACATGAGACAAGACCGCGTGACGACGCTGCTGGGGGGCGCCACGCTGCTGGCCCTCGCGGCAGCGGTGGTACTGGGCCTGCGGGCGCCGCTGGACATCAACCAAGGCTCACTGGTGCGGCTGATGTTTGTGCATGTGCCGAGCGCGTGGCTGAGTTACCTGGCGTATGGCGGCACTGGCCTGTTTGGGCTGCTGTACCTCATCACCCGTCAGCGCCGCTGGGACCGCCTCGCGCTGAGCAGCGCGGAGATCGGCGTGCTGTTCACCGTGACGACCATCGTGGGCGGGATGCTGTGGGCCAAGCCGACCTGGGGCACGTACTGGGTCTGGGATGCGCGGCTGACGACGACCGCGTTGAGCCTCGTCGTGTATGGGGGCTACCTGCTGATCCGCACGCTGATCGACGACCCTGAACGGCGGGCGCGTGTGGCGGCGGTTGTGGGGCTGGTTGGGACGCTGTACGTGCCGGTCAACTACATGGCGGTCGAGTGGTGGCGCGGCGTTCACCAGACGCAGACGCTGAAGCTGCTGGGCAAGGTCCGCTTCGACGCGGCGCCCATCTACGGCTGGGTGCTGCTCGCCGCCACGGTGGCCTTTACCCTGCTGTACTTCTACCTGCTGCGTGTGCGCGCCATCCTCGCCGCCCGCGAGGAAGCGCGCGAGGAACGCGAGCTGATGCAAGACCTCTCGCCGCTGGAGGTGGCGCGTGGATAAGTACGCCGCTTACGTGATCGTGGTCTATGTGGTGACCTTCGTGCTCCTCGCCGCCTACCTGGTCTGGATGTGGTGGAAGCTGCGCGCGGTGCGGGAGGAGGAGCGCAAATGACGCCCGCCACTCCCCTGCCCCGGGCCAGGCGGCGCCAGCGGAATCCCTGGCCGACCGTGCTGGGCGTGCTGGCCCTCGTAGGTCTGACAGCCACCATCGCCTTCGGGAATCTGGGCAAGAGCCTGGAATACTTCGTAACGCCGACCGAGTACATGCAGCAACAGGCACAGTACGAGGGCCGCCCGCTGCGGATCGGCGGGCTGGTGAAGGCCGTGCAGTACAACCCGCAGACCCTCGACCTGAAATTCAACGTGACGGACGGCGGCGCCACCTTCCCGGTGCAGTACCGCGGCGCGGTCAGCGACCTGTTCAAGGAGAACCAGGGCGTGGTCGTGCGTGGGACGTTCCAGGGCAACACCTTCCACGCCACCGACCTCGTGGTGAAGCACTCCGAGGAGTACCACGTGCCGAAGACGCAGGCCGAACTCAAGAAGCTCCTTCAGGAAGACCAGAGCCAGCAATGAGGGGCGGATGCTGAATCTGATTTCCTTCCAAGCGAGTGCGCTCGGCGCGCTGGGGCAACTCAGCCTGCTCGCCGCGCTGGCCTTCACCCTCGGCGGGACTTGGCTCTCCGTCGTCGGTGGCCTGAAGGCCGATACGCGGGCGACCGAGGCGGCGCGGCGCACAGTCTGGGCCGTCTTCGCCCTCGTGAGCCTGGGCACGCTGGCCCTGATGGTGGCGCTGCTGCGCGACGACTTCACCGTGCGCTACGTGGCCGAACACTCCATGCGGGCCTCCCCCACCTGGGTCAAGGTGACGAGCCTGTGGGGGGCGCTGGAGGGCTCGATCCTGCTGTGGGCCTGGCTGCTGGCGGGCTTCGCGCTCGTGCTGAGCCTCACCCTGAGGCGCGACGCGCTGCGGCCCTGGGCGCTGGGGGCAATGTTCGTCAGCCTGCTGTTTTTCGTGGGCGTGTGCGCGAGCATCGCCAGCCCCTTCACGCCGCTGAGTCAAATCCCCGCCGACGGATTGGGACCTAACCCCGCCCTGCAAAACCACTGGATGATGGCCGTCCACCCGGTCCTGCTGTACCTGGGCTTCGTGGGGCTGAGCGTGCCCTTTGCCTACGCGGTCGCCGCGCTCGTGACTGGGCGGCTCTCGGACCACTGGGTCGTGGTGACGCGGCGCTGGACGCTGGTCGCCTGGGCCTTTCTGACCGCCGCCATCGTCGCGGGCGGCTGGTGGAGCTACGAGACGCTGGGCTGGGGCGGGTACTGGGCCTGGGATCCGGTGGAGAACGCGTCGTTCATCCCCTGGCTGCTGACCACGGCCTTTCTGCACTCCATCCAGATTCAGGAGCGGCGCGGGCTGATGCGCGCCTGGAACGTGTGGCTGATCGTGCTCGCGTACGCGAGCACGGTGCTGGGCACCTTCCTGAACCGCTCGGGCATCGTGCAGAGCGTCCACGCCTTCGCGGGGGGGCCGGTAGGGCCGGTGTTCCTGGGCTTCCTGGCCTTCCTGCTCATCGCGGGGATCGGCCTGGCTGCCTGGCGTGCCCCCCACCTGCGCGACGAGGCGGATCCGCCCGCCCCGGTCAGCCGTGAGGGCGCCTTCCTGGCGGGGAACTGGCTCTTCCTCGTCTTCGCGGTGATGGTGCTCGTGGGCACCCTGTTCCCCACCCTGGTCGAGGCGGTGCAGGGGCGGCGGGACGCCTCCGTGGGTCCGGCCTTCTACAACGCCTTCGCCATTCCGCTGGGATTGGGATTGCTGCTGCTGATGGGCGTGGGGCCGCTGCTCCCGTGGCGGCGGGCGGACGGGCAGAGCTTCTGGCGGGCGCTGCGACCCCTGCTGCTGGCCGGGCTGGGGGCGGGGCTGATCGCCTTCGCACTCGGCGTGCGGATTCCAGGCGTGCTGGGCACGGTGGCCCTGAGTGCGTACAATCTCGTCGGGCTGGGGCTGCTGACGGTGCGGGCGATGCGGGAACGTGCGGCGGGAGGACGTAGTGGCGGGTTTGCTGCTCTCGTCCGCGAGCAGCCACGCCGCTACGGGGCCTATCTCGCCCACATCGGGCTGATCGTGGTCGCCCTCGGCATCGCCTTCTCGGGCACCTACCGGCAGGACGCGCAGACCACCCTCAACGTCGGAGCGGCACCCGTCCGGTTGCTGAACGAGACGCTGGCGCTGCAAGGCACGCGGCAGGACACCAAACCCTACGGCCGTTCCGCTGTGGCCCGTGTGCTGATCGACGGACGGCCCTTTGAGGCCCGGATGAATACCTACGTGCAGGGCGGCGAGACCGCCTTCCCCGCGCCTGCCGTTCGCTACGGGCTGCTGGGCGACACCTATCTGGTCGTAACCGCCTTCGACTCGCAGGGCCAGTGGGCCAGCGTGCGGCTGATCGAGAGCCCGCTGGTGTCGTGGATCTGGTGGGGCACCCTGATCGTGGTGCTCGGCGCGGGCCTAACGCTCGTGACGCCCCGGCGCGCGACAGTCCGCGCCCCCGCCCTGCGCTCGGCCCCGGCGACCGACTAAGCGAGAGTTCCTATGACTGAGATTCCCTCCCCTTCCAAACCCTCGGTGCCCGCCCCGCTGTGGCGGCGCCTGCTCCCCCCCATCCTCGCCGCCGCGCTCGTCGCCGTGCTGGGCGTGGCGCTGCTCAGTCCTTCCCGCAATGCCACGGACGGTGGTCCCCTTGTCGGCAAACCCGCGCCCCAATTCACGCTGACCAGCCTGGACGGGACGAAGGTCAGCCTCGCTTCCCTGAAGGGCCGTCCCGTTGTCCTCAACTTCTGGGCCTCCTGGTGCGGGCCGTGCCGGGAGGAGGCGCCCCTCTTCCGCGAACTCAGTACCCGGCAGGGCGCGGGGCAGGGCCTCGCCGTCGTCGGCATCCTCTTTCAGGAAACGAAGGAGCAGAATGCCCGCGACTTCATCCGCGAGTACGCCCTCGCCTACCCCTCGCTGCGGGACCCCGGCATCCAGACTGGGATCAACTACGGCGTGTCGGGCGTGCCCGAGACCTTTTTCATCGATCAGTCCGGTGTGATTCAACATGTGGACCGCGGCGGCCTGACCCGCGAGCGGTTGAACGCGGGGCTGACGAAGATCGGGGTGACGGGATTGTGAGGCGCCTTCTGCCCTCTGCCCTCTGCCTCCTGCTCTCTGCCTCCCTCGCCCTGACCCCGGCCCAGGAGGCGCGTGCGCAGCACCTCGGGAGCAACCTGCGCTGCCCGATCTGCACGGGCGTGCCCATCACCGAGAGCCCGAACGACATCAGCCGAGAGATGCTGCGCGAGGTGCGCGAGCAGGTGGCGGCGGGGCGCAGCGACCGGGATGTCTATGCCTACTTCGCCGCGCGGTACGGGAACTTCGTGCTGCTGGACCCGCCCAAGGAGGGGAGCAACCTGCTGCTGTGGGGCGCCCCGCTGGCGGCGCTGGCGGCGGGGGGCGCCGTGCTGTGGGGCTTCCTGTACCGCAAACGCTCGGCCCCGGAGGCGACGGCCCTGCTGTCCGCTGACGAGCCTTTCGACCCCTACCTTGCCGAGGTGCAGCGGCGGACGAGGCAGGCCGGTTCCGGGGAAGGGGGGCAGGTATGATCCTCAGCCTGACGCTGCTCGCCCTGATCCTGCTCGTGTCGCTGTGGCTGGTGCTGGAACCGCTGCGGCGGGGGGCACCGACCGATCCGGACGCTGCGGAACGCCAGCGGCTGACGGAGGAACGTGACCGCCTGTATGCCGAACTCGCGGCGCTGGAGGACGAGAGCCGCCGCCCTGACCTGGAACGCCGCGCGGCCCTGACCCTGCGGGCGTTGGACGCGCTGCCGCCCGCTCCTCCTCCCGCTACCCGTGCCGGACGGACCCGCACGCTGGCCCTGACCGGGGTGGGGGCCGCCGCCCTGCTCACGGTCACCGGGGCGCTGACCTTCGTGCCGCGCTGGCAGCTCGCCTCCCTGAACGGGCAGGAGGCGCGGAACGTCCAGGCCACACTGGCCCTGCCCAACCTGCGGCGCCGGGCCGAGGCGGGAGGCGACAAGGCCGCGTATATGGCCTGGGGCAAGGCGGCCTTCGACAGCGGGCACTACGACCAGGCACTCCCTGCCTACGGCAACGCCCTGAGGCTTGACCCCCGGCAACCCGAGGCGCTGCGGCGGCTGGGCATCCTGCTGCTGACGCGGGGCGACCAGACCGGGCAACAGATCAAGCCCGAGGACGCGCGGCAGGCCTTCCTCCTGATCCGCACAGCGGCGGGGCTCGCACCGAGGGAGCCGGAATCGCAGCTCCTGCTGGGCTTCGCGCTCGCCCGCTTCGGGCAGGACGCGGACGCGCTGACGGCGCTGGAACGCTACCGGACCCTGGATCCCAAGGGGCGGGACGCCGACGACCTCATCACCGCCATCCGTGCCCGCCAGAACGACGAGGACCCCGGCCTGCGGGTGTACGCGACGAACTGCGCGAGTTGCCACGGGCCGAACGGGAACGGCGGCGCCTTCGGCCCCAGCCTGCGGGCCTCCACCCTGACCCGCGAGGCGCTGCGGTCGGTCATCGTGAACGGCAAGGGGGCGATGCCCGCCTACCCCAACCTGAAACCCGCCGACCTGAACGCCCTGCTGGACGTGCTGGAACGCTGGCAGAAGGAAGGCTCTTGAGGCCCAGTCCCCGCAAGCTCAGCCGACGTGACCTGCTGGAACGCTGGTGGGTGCTGCCGGTGGCGGGGACGCTGGGCGCCTTCGGTTTCATGGGCTGGTACGCCTCGCGCGTGACCTTCGGCAAGGAGCGGGTAGGCGCGCCGAACTTCCAGCCGGAAGAGGCGCAGTGGGTGGCGTCCCGTTCCGCCCTGTCCGAGGAGTGGGCGGAGGTCGGGTTCACCTACGCAGGAAGGCCTTGCGTCCTGCTGCGGGTTCCCGAGCCCGTGCCCGGCGGCCTGAGCGTGGACGGCGCCCATTACGCCGCCTACTCCCGGGTCTGCACCCACCTGGGCTGCTCAGTTAACCTCGTGCGCGATCTGGAGATCCTCGCCTTCGCGTACAACTACCGCCCGCCGCAGGAGGACCGCCACCCTCAGCTCGGCTGTCCCTGCCACTTCAGCGTGTTCGACCCCCTGGGGGCGGGCGAGGCGGTGTTCGGCAAGGCGAACGGGCCGCTGCCCCGGGTGCGGCTGGAGGCACGCGGCGGTGACCTGTACGCGACGGGGATCGAGCCCGCCCCGGAACTGGGGGGCTGATGGAGGACCTCACCTTCACGCACGGCGACCTCGCCGCCGCCGCGGGCATCCTGATGGCAACGGCCGCCCGACTGGCCGAACGCGGTGAGCCGCTGTGGCCCGTGCCCAGCCTGACCCCTGAACGGCTGACGCGGCACTACCCCCCGGAGAGCTGGCGGGTGGCGTGGCGCGGGGAACAGGCAGTTGGGGCCTTCGCGCTGCTCGACCGCGACCCCCTCTTCTGGCCCGAGGACCCACCCGGCGAGGTGCGCTACCTGCACAAGCTGGGGATTCATCCACACGCGCAGGGGCGGGGTCTCGCGCAAGTGCTGCTGCTGGAGGCGGCGCGGGAGACGCGGGAGGCCGGGTGCGTCTTCCTGCGCTTGGATACCGCCGCCTCCCGTCCCAAGCTCCGGGCACTGTACGAGCGGGCGGGCTTCCGGGCGGTGGACGAGCGGGAGGTCAAGGGGTTCCACGTCGTCCGCTACGAGTTGCCGCTGGGGTGAGTCGCAGGCCGATCTGCGGCGCGCGAGCCGGGCCCGGTAGGAAAGCGGTCAAACCCTCCGCCCACCTCCCCCACCCGCTCTTTCTCCCGGGCAGCTTGAGCGTCTAGACCACCCGTCCCTTATGCTGGGCGGCGTGCTGACGAACGCCCGTTTGTGGAGGGGAGACCGGTGACCACCTCCCCCCTGCGCCCCCGCAGCGTCCTGTTCGCGCCGGGCAACCGCGCGGACCTGATCGCCAAGCTGCCCCGCTCCGCCCCCGACGCCGCCGTCCTCGACCTAGAGGACGCCGTGCCGGGGACCGGGGAGGCCAAGGCCGCTGCCCGCCCGGTCGCCCGCGACGCCGCCCGTGACCTGATCGCCGCCGCGCCGCACCTCGCCGTGTTCGTGCGGGTAAACGCGGTCCACTCGCCCTACTTCGAGGAGGACCTCGCGGTGCTGACACCAGAGCTTGCGGGCGTCGTGGTGCCCAAGCTGGAATCGGCGGCGGACGTGCGGCGGGTGACGGAGGCGCTGGCCGCGCGGGGCCTGGACCTCCCCCTCCTGGCCGGCCTGGAGACGGGGGCGGGGGTCTGGAACGCGCGGGAGATCCTGGCTGAGGACGCCGTGCCATGGGCCTACTTTGGGGCGGAGGATTACACGACCGACCTGGGAGGCACCCGCACGCCGGGCAACCTGGAGGTGCTGTACGCCCGCTCGCACGTCGCGCTCGCCGCGCGGCTGACCGGGGTGCACGCGCTCGACATCGTGGTGACGCGGCTGGGCGACGAGGCCGCCTTCCAGGCCGACGCCGCACAGGGCCGGGCGCTGGGGTACGGCGGCAAGCTCTGCATTCACCCGGCGCAGGTGCCCCTCGCGCACGACTACTTCGGCCCCACCGAGGCGGAGGCCGAGCGCGCCCGCCGCCTGCTGAGCGCCGCCCACGACGCTGCTCGGGAGGGCCGGGGTGCTTTCTCCTTCGAGGGCCAGATGGTGGACGAACCCATGCTCGCCAAGGCCCGCGCCATCCTGCACGCCAGGGGGGAACACGCATGAGGCGAATTCCGCTCCGTTCCAGACATTCCAGGAAAGCACTGGAAAGTCCTGCACTCCGCGGAACTCGCCTTCTCTCCTTCTCCCTTCGGTCGGGAGTGCTCAGGCCCTCTAGCTTGAGCACTCCGGAGGGTTTATGAACGACGACCTGACCCGCCCCCAGGGCCGCTACTTCGAGGAGCTGGTGCCCGGCACCGTCATCCGCCACCGCATCACCCGCACGGTGACCGAGGCCGACAACGTCTTCTTCACCACGCTGACCATGAACCCGCAGCCGCTGCACCTCGACCGCGAGTACGCCGCCGCGACCGAGTTCGGGCAGCCCCTCGTGAACAGCCTGCTCACGCTGAGCCTGCTCGTGGGCCTGAGCGTCCACGAGCTGACGCTGGGCACCCTGGTCGCCAACCTGGGGCTGACGGACGTGGTGTTCCCCAAACCCGTCTTCCACGGCGACACGATCCGCGCCGAGTCGGAGGTACTGGAGGCCCGGGAGAGCCGCAGCCGCCCGGACGCCGGAATCGTGACGGTCGAGCACCGGGCGATCAACCAGCGGGGCGAGGTCGTGGCTCGGTGCAAGCGGACGGCGCTCATGCAGCGCGGGCCGGAGGTCAGTCCGCCGCCGCAGGGGTAAGGTTCGCCTGCTCCTCGACCACCGAACGCCACGACAGCTTGCGCCTGCGCCAGGTGAAGATGGCGACCTTCACGACCTCCTCCAGCACCCGGGCGAGGAGCACACCCCACACGCCGAGGTCCAACCCGAAGGCGAGGAGCCACGCGAGCGGCAGGCCGACCGCGAAGGCGCTGATCGCGTCGCCCATCAGCACGCCGCGGGTGTCGCTCCCCGAGGGCAGGACCCCGCCGCCACGCACCAGGTTGGCGACCTTCACGACCTGCACGGCGGCATTGACCAGGATGGTCGTCAGGGCGATCTGGCGGACCTCTGCGCCCACGCTGGGGTACAGGGCGGGCAGCGCCAGGGCCGAGAGGGCGAACAGCACGCCAAAGGCCACACCCGTGACGAGGCCGAAACGTTCCACCGCCCGTGCCCGCTCGCGCGCCAGCCCGGCGTCCCCCTGGCCGACGGCCTGCCCGATAAGTGCGGTCGCGGCGGGCACCAGGCCCGAGGACGCCACGATGAAGATGCCCTCGATGGTGTACCCGATCTGCACGCCTGCCAGGACCGAGGTGCCCAGCCGGGCGAGAAAGAGCGCATACAGCAGGTTGCCGCCGCTCCAGGCGAGCTGGGTGGCGGCCAGGGGCAGCGACAGGTTCAGCAGTTCGCCCGTCAGGACCCGGCCGCCGCGCCCCAGCCCCGACCACGCCGGGGCGACGATACCGCGCGGCCCGTACAGGAACCAGCTCAGCAAGACCACCCGCAGCGCCTGCCCGGCGAGTGCGCCCCAGGCGGCGCCGACCAGCCCCAGGCGGGGGAATCCGGCAAAACCACGCACCAGCGCGTACCCCACGGCTACATTGACGCCCGCCGCGAAGAAGGTGGCGACCATGGGAATGCGGGGCCGCTCCAGCGAGCGCAGGACGTTGCCCGCCACGACGCTGAGGACGATCAGGGGCACGCCGAGCAGCGCGACCTGGAAGAAAGGCGTAGCGGCCTCCGACAGGTCTGCTGGGGCACCCAGGGCGCCCAGCACCGGACGGGCAAACGTGTGCAGCACGGCCACCAGGACGAGCGTGACGGCGGCGGAGAGCAGCAACGCCGTGCCCGCCGTCCGCGCCACCGCTTCCCGGTCCCCGGCCCCGTACGCGCGCGCGACGAGAATGCCTGCTCCCGAACCCAGGGTGCCCAGCGTGAAGATCGCCATCATGGTGACGTTGTTGGAAAAGCCGACCGCGGCCACCGCCGTCGCGCCCAGGGTCGCCACGATGAGCTGGGCCAGGAAATTGAACAGGAGCTGGATGACCGCCTCGAAACTCGCGGGCAGGGCCAGCCGCAGGATGTCGCGTAGATGAGCGCCAAACACAGAAAAACCTCCTGGGGCACTTTAAGCGAGGACCCTCCCCGGCACTTCCCGGATGTCTGAGCGAAAGCTCAACGATTCACGGCCCAGTCCGCGTAGGCAAGACAGGGAGGAAAAGAACATTCCCGGAGGGTGTATCTCCTGGGTATGCCTGAACCTCTCCGGGTCGCCATCGTGGGCACCGCCGCCCGCTCCGACTACCTTTACGGCCCACTGCTGCGGGGTCTGGCCGACCAGGTCGAACTCGTCGGCGTGTGGGGCCGCAGCGAGGGGTCGGCGCGGCGGCTGGGGGAAAGCCTGGGCGTGCCGCACTTCACCGACCTGGCAGCGCTGATCCGGGAGACGGGGGCGCAGATCGGCATCGTCTCGGTCGCCTACGAGGCCAATGGTCAGGTTGGGCTGATGGCAGTCGAACACGGCTTGCACGTGCTGCTAGAGACACCCATCGCGCACGACCTGGCAGAGGCGGATGCGATCATCCAGGCGGCAAAGAGCCGGGGGCTGAAGGTCGAGGTGGCCGAGCAGTTCCACCGCAGGCCGCTGGAGCAGATCAAGCTGAAGCTGATTCAGTCGGGGGTGTTCGGCCGGGTCTACTCTTCCTTCAACGACTTTGCCGGGCACGGCTACCACGGCGTCAGCGTGATGCGGAGCTACCTCGGCTTCGACGTCCGACCCCTGCGCGTCGTCGGGATGGTGCGGGACTACCACCTGGCGCCCCACTGGTCGTTCCTGGCGAATACTCGGGGTGAGCGCAGTGAGACGCAGGAACACGGCCTGGTCGAGTTCGAGGGCGGACAGATCGGCGTCTTCCACTGGACGAGCGTGGGCTACGACTCGGCCCTGCGCTGGTGGAGAAGCAGCCGCTTCCTGGCGGAAAAGGGGATGGGCGTAACGGTCGGCAGGGCCCACAGCCAAGACGAACGCTTGACCCTCCTCACCCCGGATGGCGAGGCGCCGCAGTTCATCACGCTGGAGCGGCGCCTGGAACGCAACGACGGCGGGGCACTGCGCTCCATCGTCGCGCATACGGGAGATTCCCTTCACCCCACCGCCGTCTGGGAAAATCCCTTTCAGCCCGCCCGCAAGGGCCACGGCCCCCAGTGGCACGACGACGAGATCGGCGTGGCGAGCTGCCTGATGAGCTTGGTGGACGCGGTGCGGACGGGGGGCCAGCCGACCTACGGGGCCGAGCAGGCGCGGCTGGATCAGGAGATCGTGCTGGCCCTGCAGCGGTCGTCGCAGCTTGGCGGGCAGCCGGTGGAGTTGCCTCTGGAGCGGTGAGGGGAACTGGCACCTATCCCCTCTCGGCTGAAGAGTTGTGTTCCTCTCTGCTAAGGAGGGCAAGCTGACGCTTGCCACCCCCTCCCAGCCTCCCCCGTGAGGGGGAGGAGGAACACCGCTAAAGCTTTTGCTTCTCAAAATCGTCTCTTGTGGACGGCCCTTTCCCACCCCTCGGCTCGCTCGCACACGGCCTTCAACCCGCCTTGCTCGCGCAGCGAAACGGTGGGCTCGCGACTGGGAAAACAACAAGATCAAACAGTGCGCGAGGGATGGGACGATCACGGACGAGATGGGCCGAGCCCCTGGCCGAGCGCAGCGAAAAGCTTCCCCCTCCACCCGGAGGAGAGACACGTGAGCGAGCCTGGCGTCAACGCGCGGGGCGCCCCGCGCGGCGGAGACGTGGCCCCCAGTGGGGGTAGGGGGCTGGGGGCAAGGTCAGCGACTGGGAGAGAACACCCCCTCTCAATCCGCCGCGTTGTACCAGTTGCGCTCCCAGCGGTGCCCGTACAGCCTCTGCACCTGCTCGGTGGGAAGCCCCCGCCCATCAGCCAGGGCGGCGTTGCGCTCCACGTTCCGCATGCTCCGCATCCCCACGATCACCGTGCTGACCGCCGGATGACTCAGGACGAAGCGCAGGGCCGTCTCCGGGAGCTGCTCGGTCGTGATCCCCAGATCGGACTCGATGGCGCGCAGATGTTCCTGCAACTCGGCCTTGCGGTCGCCGCCGAAATAGTTATTGCGCCAGTCACCCTGTGGAAAGGTCGTTTCCGGCGTGATATGGCCGGTCAGACTGCCCTCGTCGAGCGCGACGCGGACGATCACGCCCACCCCATTTACTCGGCAGGCGTCAAGCAGGCGATCCTGCGGCGACTGGTCGAAGACATTGTAGATAACCTGCACGGTCTCCACGAGGCCCGCCTCGACAGCCTTCACCGCGTTGTCCGGCTGGTGGTCGTTGATGGAGATGCCGAAGTGCCGGATCTTGCCGTCGCGCTTGAGCTGGGCCGCGGCGTCCTGCCAGTCCCCCTGCCCCAGCCAGGAGTCGTTCCAGACGTGAAGCTGCTGCACGTCAATGGCGGGCAGGCCCAGCCGTTCCAGGCTGGCCTCCGTCATGCGAATCATGTACTCGCCGGGAAAGGCCTGGTCAGCGGTCGTTTCCGGCGCGGCGGGCCACTGCCCATTTTTGGGGCTGATCTTGGTGGCAACGTACACGCCCGGATGGTCGCGGACCACTTGGCCCACCAGTCGCTCGCTGTGGCCGCTGCCATATCCCATCGCGGTATCGATAAAATTTCCGCCCAGTTCGATGTAGCGGCGCAGGGCGTTCAGGCTCTCGTCGTCCTGCGCGCCCTTCCACATGTCGGCCCCGATGCCCCATGCCCCGTAGCCGATCTCGGTGACCTGCAGGCCCGTGCGGCCCAGCGCCCTCTCGTGCATTGCCATGTTCGCCACGCTACGCCCGGCCCCCGGAGAAGGGCATGAGCGGGGGCTTCATGGAGGCAGCAGAAACACGCCCGCTCTTCCTTCTGATTGAAAAGCCATCTAGTGCCTTTTCTTGACATTCAGCAGGAACACGAACAGAATGCCCCACACGAGGCTTCCATGACGACAGACCCCCCGGCTCCCCTGATCCCCGCCCGTTCCTGGGCCATCATCGACTCGACGCTGCGGGAGGGCGAGCAGTTCGCGCGCGGGAACTTCAAACAGGGGGACAAGATCGAGATCGCGCGGGCACTGGATGCCTTTGGTGCTGAATTCATCGAGGTCACCACTCCCATGGTGAGCGCGCAGACGGCGGAGGATATTCGTCGGCTCACCGGGCTCGGTCTGAAGGCCCGCATCCTGACCCACGTGCGCTGCCACATGGACGACGTGCGGCGGGCGGTGGACCTCGGGGTGGATGGGCTGGACCTGCTCTTCGGCACGAGTTCCTTCCTGCGTGAGTTCTCACACGGCAAGAACATTGGGCAGATCATCGACACGGCTTCGGAAGTCATCGGGTGGATCAGGGAGAACCGCCCGGACCTACAGATTCGCTTCAGCGCCGAGGACACCTTCCGCTCGGAGGAGGCCGACCTGATGGCCGTGTACCGTGCCGTCTCCGACCTGGGCGTCCACCGGGTCGGGCTGGCGGACACGGTGGGGGTCGCCACGCCCCGTCAGGTGTATACCCTTGTGCGCGAGGTGCGAAAGGTCATCCATGAAGGGTGCGGCATCGAGTTTCACGGGCACAACGACACGGGCTGCGCGGTGTCGAACGCCTATGAGGCCATCGAGGCGGGGGCCACGCACATCGACACGACCATCCTGGGGATCGGCGAGCGCAACGGGATCACGCCGCTCGGGGGCTTCCTGGCGCGAATGTTCACCTTCGACCCGCAGGGGCTGATCGACAAGTACAACCTCGACCTCCTGCCCGAACTCGACCGCATGATCGCCCGGATGGTGGACCTGCCGATTCCCTGGAACAACTACCTGACGGGCGAGTTCGCCTACAACCACAAGGCGGGGATGCACCTCAAGGCGATCTACCTCAACCCCGGCGCGTATGAGGCGATTCCCCCCGGCGTCTTTGGGGTGGGCCGCCGCATCCAGGCCGCGAGCAAGGTCACAGGCAAGCACGCCATCGCCTACAAGGCGCGCGAGCTGGGCCTGCACTACGGCGAGGATGCCCTGCGCCGCGTCACCGACCACATCAAGGCGCTGGCCGAACAGGACGAGCTGGACGACGCGCATCTGGAGCAGGTGCTGCGGGAGTGGGTGAGCGCGTAGGGGCAGAGACCGGGACAGGCAAGGGGCAAGCCTACTGCTCTCCGGGATGCTCAAATAATTGAGCATGAAGGTCACGCCTGCCCCTGCCCACTACCGCGTCCTTTCCCCGCCCGGCCCGGAGGGTGGAAAAACCGTCGCCGTTTTCCCCAGTGCCTTGGGCGACCTTCAGGCCCAGGCCACCGGGTCCGGCGCCCCCCTCGGCGTCTTCATCGAGTCGGCGGACGTGACGGGCGTGTCCCTGCGGGTCTTTACCCCGACGGGGGAGAAGGGCAGTTCCGACTCCGGGGCGCTCGCGGCCCTCGCCTTCCTGCAAGCCCAGGGGGCGCTCCTCGACGTGGTGGACGTGAGGATGGATGGGGAGGTCGTGGCCGGGCAGCTGTGCGGCGGGGAGTGGCTGCTGCGCCAGGGGGATGTGGACGTGCGGGAGGTGGAGGCCGACCTCTCCCCCATCGGCCCCACGGTGGGAACGGCGTGGCTCGCGTCGGCAGGGCGTCCGAATCTGGTTGTGGAGGTTGCAGATGCAGCGATGCTGGAACGCTTCACGCCGGATGCAGAGTCCATCTCAGCTCTGAATCGGGCGACCGGCACGACCGGACTGATCCTCTTCACGCCGGGCGGCCCGAACCGGGCGGACGTGAGCTTCCGGGCCTTTGGGCCGTTGAAAGGCTTTCTGGAGGACGGGGCGAGCAGCAACATGTTCGCTTGCCTGGTCGGGGTGCTGGGAACGCTAGGCCGCCTGCCCACGACCACGAACATGATTCGGGGGGCGCAGCGGATGCCGGGGGCGCCTTCAAGACTGACGGCGCAGTTCACGCTTGGCCCCGACAGCGTGTCGGACGTGTGGGTGGGCGGCCGGGCGGAGCGGCTGGAGCCATGACGGCCCTGACCGACCTGCGCCGGGACGCCTCCGGCTCGGCGGTGACGGCGGGCTTCGTGGCGGTCGTGGTGGGCGCGGCGAGCAGCATCGGCCTGCTGGTGGGCGCGGCGCGCGACTTCGGGTTGACGCACGGGCAGACGGTGAGCTGGGTGCTGGCGTGCTACCTGGCGATCAGCGTGTCGGGCGCCGTGTTGACCTGGCGCCACCGCGCCCCGGTCAAGATGGCCTGGACGACGCCCGGGCTCGCCCTTGTCGCCTCCCTAGCTGCCGCGCGGGGCCTGAGCTACCCGGAAGTTCTGGGCGCCTACGTCCTCAGCGCCCTCATCATGACCGGGCTGGGCCTCTCGGGCGCCTTCGAGCGGGCCACCTCGCGCATTCCGCCCGCGCTGGCGAACGCGCTGCTCGCCGGGGTGCTGCTGCCCTTCGTCCTGGGCGCCTTCCGGGCCCTGCCCCAGGCCCCGGTTCCGGTGGGTGGAATGCTGCTGGTCTTTCTGGCCGGGCGGGTGTGGTTCACCCGCTGGGCGGTTCCGGCGGCGCTGCTCGCGGGGGCGGGGCTGTCACTGGCAGTCCACGTGGTGGGGCCGGTGACGGGGGCGGGTCTGGGAACCCTCGTCTGGACCACACCACAGTTCAGCCTGCGCGGCGTGCTGACCCTCGCGCTCCCCATGACGGTGCTGACCCTGGCCTCCCAGCAGCTTCCCGGCGTGGCGGTGCTGCGGAGCTGCGGCTTTGCCCGGGTGCCCACCTCACCGCTGATCACGTGGTCGGGGGTGGCGAGTCTGCTCTCGGCCCCCTTCGGCGCGCACACGACCAACCTCGCCGCGATCACGGCGGCCATCGCCGCGGGCGAGGAGGCGCACCCTGACCCCGGGCGGCGCTGGGTCGCGGGCCTGAGCGCGGCCTTTTTCTACCTGATGCTGGGCATCTTTGCGGGCTGGGTGGTGGGCGCGGTGGGGGCCGTCCCCGCCCCGGTGGTCGCGGCGCTGGCCGGGCTGGCCCTCGTGTCCACCACCCTGTCGAGCGTCACGGCGGCGCTAAACGGGGAGCGGGGGCGCGAGGCCACCTTCCTCACCCTGGCGGTGACGGCAAGCGGCGTGACGTTCCTGGGGGTGGGGAGCGCGGTGTGGGGCCTGCTGCTGGGAGGAGGGCTGCTCTGGGTCAGGTCCCGCGAGCACTGACCCCAACCCTTTCACCGGGGTTGCCGGAGACTCGTCTGGGGCGCTGCTGTTCGAGGTTGTTCCAGGATGCCGATGAACTGCTGGGCGATCCGGGACCACTCGAAGTCGGGCAGGTCAAGGCTCTCCTGCGACCCGGGGTCGCGGGTCAGGACACGCAACTTCGGCGCCGTCAGGTCCCCGGCGTAGGTCCTGACCCAGTCCTCACCGACCGTCTCCCGGAGAT
Organism: Deinococcus apachensis DSM 19763; assembly: GCF_000381345.1. Taxonomy (NCBI): domain Bacteria; kingdom Thermotogati; phylum Deinococcota; class Deinococci; order Deinococcales; family Deinococcaceae; genus Deinococcus; species Deinococcus apachensis. The sequence goes on from NZ_KB906399.1 coordinate 264,652, forward strand.
CCCGAATCGCGGCGAGGTCCGGCCCAATGAAGGGGCGGGAAAAGGACAAGGCCAGCAGGGCGGTCCCGGAGTTCGTGACCACCCGGTACGGACAGACTACCCACGTTGCGGCGCTGAAATAGAGCGGCACCTCAGCGTCGTCAATCAGCTCTAGGTGGGTATGGATTCTCGGATGCTCCAGCATCTCCCGGTCGAGGTCGTACCGCGGCTGCCCGGCCACGAGCAGGTACAGGTCCGGGTCGGTTTCGGCCAGCTCGCGGAAGACCCGGATCAGGGCCTCCAGATTCTTGTAAGGGCGAATCTGCCCGAAGAACAGCAGGACTCGCGCGCCCTCCGGCACGCCCAGCCGCCTGCGGGCCTCCTGGGCCGGGAGGGGCCGGGGGTACAGCGGGCGGTAATGCCCGTGGGGCAGCACGAAGACCCGGGCCGAGGCGTACCGGCGGTCCTCCTGGACCGCCCTCTTGGAGTGCTCGCTCAGGCAATGAACGTAGTCGACGAACCGGGGAAAGAGCGCGTTGTACACCTGTCTCAGGGCCGAGTTCTCCTCGTGGGCCCTGAGATTGTGGGCGGTCCAGACGATCCGGGTGCCCCGCAGCCTCGTCGTCAGGAGCATGAGCAGGAACTTGGCCAGGTTTCCCGGTCCCCAGCCACCGCTCGTTTCGTTGACCACGTTCTCCGGCCAGTGGACATGCAGGTAGTCGTATTTCTTCCGCAGAAGTTGCTTGTACCGGAACTCGTCGACCTCCACCCCTCTCTTCTCCAACTCGGAGTAGAACAGGTAGTTATAGGGATTGGTCGACTTGTTTTCGCTTTTGGGCCAGGCAAGTATTTTCATGGGGTCACAGGTAGGACTGGGCTGCGACGAGAACGGTGCCCGCCTCTCCTCTTATAGAAAGTGCGAGTGGTGCGGCACGCCCTAATCTTAAAATAGCACACCAATCTCTTATAATTTTTACACGTGGGCCTTGAGAACACGGCGGCCAGAGGAGAAGCAAGTTGGGCTGAGACCCCTCCGCCCTCAACCCCGCTCTAAACTGCCCCACATGAACCTAGACGCCATCCGCGCGCAGTTCCCGCCCCTCGCCTCGGGCCGCGCGTACCTCGACAACGCGGCGGGCGGACTGCTGCCCTCGCGCGCCATCGCCGCGGTCACTGACCACCTCACCCGCTACGGGGCCACGAACGCCATGCCGGGGCACCGGCCCGGGCAGGAGATCCTGGCCCTGAAGCACCGCGCACGGGAGGCCACCGCCGTCTTCCTGAACGCGAATCCGGAGGACGTGGCCCTGGGGCCGAGCGCCACCGCCCTCGCGTTCCGGCTAGCGGCGGCCTTCGCCCGGATGTGGGGTCCCGGTGACGAGGTAATCCTGAGCGGTCTGGAACACGAGGCGAACGCGAGCCCCTGGCGCGAGCTGGAGCGCGCAGGCGTGAAAATCCACGTCTGGCACGCCCGGCAGCCCGACATGCAGCTTCACCAAAGCGACCTCGCGGCGCTGCTCTCGCCCCGCACCCGGCTGGTGTCGGTGACGGCGGCGAGCAACGTCCTGGGGGTGAGCGTAGATATTCCGGCCGTCGCGGCGCAGGTGCGGGCGGCGGGGGCCTGGACCGTCGTGGACGCCGTTCACGCCGCCCCACACGCCTTTCCCGACGTGGGGGCCTGGGGCGCGGACTTCGTGATGTTCAGCCCCTACAAGGTCTGGGGGCCGCACCTGGGGGCGCTGTGGGTCTCGCCCGAACACCGCCCCCACCTCCCCTGGCCCCGGCTGAGCTTCGTTCCGGAGGGGGATATCACCGGGCTGGAGTACGGCACGCCACAGTTCGAGCTGCTCGCCGGGTGGCTGGGCACGCTGGACTACCTGCGCGAACTCGGCGGGCACGGGGCGCTGAGCCGCGCTGCGCTGGAGGCGGCGTCGGCCTGTATCCAGGAGTTGGAGGAACCGGTTTCAGAGCGCCTCCTCACCGGCCTGCTGAATGCCCCGGGTGTGACGGTCTACGGTCCCCCAACGATGGAGGGCCGCATTGGCACCGTCGCCTTTCGCGTGGAGGGGGAAGCGCCCGAGCTCACCGCCGCGCGGCTCTCGGCCGATGGGGTGGATGTGGCTGCCGGGCACTTCTACGCGGTGCAGCCCCTGAAGGACTTGGGGCTATACCCGCAGGGGGTGGTGCGCGCCAGCATCGGGCACTACACAAGTCTGGAAGATGTGGAGAGGCTGCTGGCCGAAGTTTGAGGGTGGGTATCACCGGGACGTGGGGCCAGCCTGAAGACCTGTTGACCTGATGTGCCAAGCCCCCTCACCTCACCTTGTTGCAATGCTCCCATGACGACGCAGGGCGAGCCGAGGGGCGACAGCAGTGAAAGCCTCGAAGTGAGGAAGACCCGCGTCCAGCAGATGATCAACGAGGGCCGCGAGGAGGAGCTGTCGGAGGAGGATTACCAGTTCGCGGTAGGGAACGGCCTGCTGGAGGAGGGGCTGGCGGAGGCTTAAAGCCCGGGCCTCGCGCCGCGCGAACCATCTCTACCCGGGGCCACACCTTATCCCGAGCACGAACTCCGGGCGTTAAAAGGGGCACTCGGGTGCCCCCCCAGATGCCGTGCGTCGTCCGCCTAAAACCTAGGCTTCGGTGGATCGTCCAGCGTCATCGCCTCGTCCGTCTCGTCGGCCCAGACGATCATGTTCGTCAGGCGGGCGGAGCCGAAGGTGGTTGCGAAGGCCACGTCACTGGCGTCCCGCCCCTGGGCGATCAGCACCCGGCCGATGCGGGGGACGTTGTGTCGGGCGTCGAAGGTGCGCCACTCGCCGTCCAGGTACGCCTCGAACCAGGCATGGAAGTCCATGGGCACGTTCCCCGAGTCGAACTCGATGTCGGGAAGGTAACCGCACACGTAGCGGGCGGGGATGTTCAGCGCGCGGCAGAAGGCGACGCCCATGTGCGCGAAGTCGCGGCACACCGCGCGCTTACTGTCCAGCGCCTGCCGGGCGGTTGTGCTCGAATTGCTGCCCGAGCCGTACACGCACTCGTCTTGCAGGAAGTCGCAGATCGCCTGCACCTGCGCCCAGCCCCCCCGAACATTGCCGAAGCGGGTCCACGCCTCGTTGCTGACGAGGTCGCTATCTACGTAGCGGCTGGGCAGGAGGTAGGTGATCGCCTCGTCGGGCAACTCCTCGACCAGATGCTTGCGGAGGTTCGGCAGGACGGGGTCGGGCCTGCGGGTCACCTCGGCGATCAGGTCGTGGCCGATGGTGAACTCGCCGGGCTGGGCGAGCGTGCGCCAGACGAGGTTGCCGTGGGTGTCGGTGTAGGTGTGGATGCCTGCCGCCACGCCCAGGGGCCGCTGGTCGAGGAGGCGCTGGCGGGTTCCCGTGGCGCCCAGACGGTCCTGGGGCTGCACGACGAACAGCATGGGGGTTGGATACGGCACGTCGAAGGTGAGGGAAAAGCCCGCCCGGACGCGAGTGGGCTGGTCGATCGGGGCGGCCCCGGGATCGGTCTGGACGTCGGGCTGGGGCATACCGTTCAGTTTGCCGCGCGGCAGAGGTTGGGTGGGTGTGAAGTCTATTCCTGGCGGCCCTCATGGAGCCGGGCGCCTGTGGGCCTGGGGCGGACGCTACCCTGCCCCCATGAATCGTCTGGCCCAGGAGACCAGCCCGTACCTCCTCCAGCACGCGGACAATCCGGTGGACTGGTGGCCCTGGGGTGAGGAGGCCTTCGCTGAGGCCCGGCACAGGGACGTGCCCGTGCTTCTCTCGGTGGGCTACTCGACCTGCCACTGGTGCCACGTGATGGCCCACGAGAGCTTCGAGGACGAGGCGACCGCCGAATTCATGAACGCCCACTTCGTGAACATCAAGGTGGACCGCGAGGAGCGTCCCGACGTGGACGGCATCTACATGACGGCCACCCAGCTCATGACTGGACAGGGCGGCTGGCCGATGACCGTGTTCCTGACCCCGAACGGCGAGCCCTTCTACGCGGGCACTTACTTCCCCCCCGAGGACCGCTACGGGATGCCGGGCTTCCGCCGCCTGCTGGCGAGCGTGGCGCACGCCTGGCGGGAGGACCGGGACAAGCTGGCCGGGAACGCGCAGGCCCTCAGCGAACACGTGCGCGAGGCGAGCCGTCCCCGTGCCGCAGTGGGCGACCTCCCCCCCGACTTCCTGAACCGGGGCGTCGAGAACCTGCGCCGGGTGTACGACGCCGACCTGGGCGGCTTCGGACGAGCGCCCAAGTTCCCGGCGCCCACCACGCTGGATTTCCTGCTCACCCGGCCCGAGGGGCGCGACATGGCGCTGCACACCCTGCGGAGGATGGGACGGGGCGGCATCTACGACCAACTGGGCGGCGGCTTTCACCGCTACTCGGTGGACGAGCGCTGGCTGGTCCCGCACTTCGAGAAGATGCTGTACGACAACGCGCAGCTCACGCGGACGCTGCTACGGGCCTACCAGTACACGGGGGACGAGGCCTTCGCCCGGCTGGCCCGCGAGACGCTGACGTACCTGGAGCGCGAGATGCTCTCCCAAACGGGCGGCTTCTACTCTGCCCAGGATGCCGACACACAGGGGGTGGAGGGCCTGACCTTCACCTGGACGCCCGGAGAGATTCGGGAGGTGCTGGGAGAAGGACCGGACAGCGACCTCGTGCTGCGGATATACGGCGTGACCGAGGAGGGGAATTTCCTCGACCCACACCGGCCCGAGTACGGGCGCCGCAACGTGCTACATGTGCCCACTCCAGTCGCCGACCTCGCCCGCGACCTGGGCGAGAGCGTGGAGGCCCTCACTGCTCGGCTGGACGCGGCCCGTGCCCGGTTGCTGGCTGTACGGGAACAGCGACCCCAGCCCGGCACGGACGATAAGGTGCTGACCTCCTGGAATGGACTGGCCCTCGAGGCCTTTGCGGACGCGGGGCGGGTTCTGGGGGAGACGCACTTCTTGGAGATCGCCCGGCGCAACGCCGACTTCGTGCGAAACCACCTTCGCCTGCCCGACGGGACGCTGCGGCACACCTTCAAGAACGGTGAGGCGCGGGTAGAAGGCCTGCTGGAGGACCACGCGCTGTACGGCCTGGGGCTGGTCGCGCTGTACCAGGCGGGCGGGGACCTCGCCCATCTGGAGTGGGCGCGTGAACTCTGGGGGGTCGTGCACCGCGACTTCTGGGATGAGGAGGCCGGGCTCTTCCGCTCGACGGGGGGCCGGGCCGAGACGCTGCTCACCCGCCAGGCGCAGGGCTTCGACTCAGCCATTCTCAGCGACAACGCCGCCGCCGCGCTCCTCGGCCTGTGGGTGGGCCGCTACTTCGGCGACGAGGAGGCCGAGCGGCTGGCCCGCGCTACCGTCCGCACCTATCAGAGCGACATGCTAGCGGCAGCCGGGGGATTCGGGGGGTTGTGGCAGGCCGCCGCCTTCCTCGAATCGCCCCATGTGGAGGTCGCCCTGATCGGCATGCCTGAGGAACGTGCGCCGCTGGAGCGCGTCCTCGCCCGCTTCCCCCTCCCTTTCGCAGCCCTCGCGCCCGCCGAGCGCGGCGAGGGGCTGCCTGTGCTGGAGGGAAGACCGGGGGGAGGCACCGCCTACGTCTGCGTGGGCCACGCCTGCGACCTCCCCACCCGCGACCCGGAGGTATTGGCCGGGCAGCTGGGGAGGCTGTAGGGGTAACTGGCAGAGCCGGGACGAGGGGAGGAGCAAGTACCGTTTCCACCCAGCCTCCTGCCTACGGGGGAAGAAGCAACAGCGTTCAAGCCTCGCTCCTCATGACCCGGTACGGCCGTACTCACCTCCTCAGCGCCTGAGTTCCCGCACCCCTTCCGGCGCCGCCACGAAGGCCAACCCCGCCATGCCCAGGAAGAACCCCGTCTCCACCACGCCGAGCGTGCCCTTGAGCTGCCGCTCCAGTGTGGCCGGGTCGAAGCTCTGCGGGAGTTGCGCGTCGTAGATGTAGTTGCCGTTGTCGGTGACGTAGGGCTGGGCGCCCAGCTGCCGGAGCCGCCCGCCGGGGACGAGCCCCCGCAGCCGCTCGATGGTGGACAGAAAACCGAAGCGGGCGATCTCGATGGGTAGGGACGCTTTTTCCCCCAGCCGGGTCACGATCTTGGTGTGGTCGGCGATGATGATCAGCCGCCGGGCCTGCACCTCGGTCAACTTCTCGCGCAGCAGTGCGCCGCCCAGGCCCTTGATGAGGTTCAGCTCCGGGTCGATCTCGTCCGCCCCGTCGATGGCGAGGTCGAGGGGGCGGGGATCGAGCGGCTCGACTGGGATGCCGACTTGCCGGGCCAGGGCTTCCGAGGCGTCACTCGTCGCCACGCCGACCACGCCTTGCAGGTCGCCGGACGCCACCCGCTCCCCGATGGCGAGAATGGCGTACTTGGCCGTGCTGCCGGTGCCCAGACCGACCCGCATTCCGCTCTGGACAAGGGTGACGGCGCGGCGGGCGGCCTCCTCCTTCAGCCGCTCCAGGTCAGCCATCGGCCCGCTTCTTCCGGTCCGCGTCAATGGCCGCGGCCACGGCGTCGGCGTGCCCGTCCACGGATACGGCGAGCCAGGCTTTCACGAGCCTGCCGTCCGGGCCGATCAGGAAGGTCTGCCGCTTCACCCCCTCGACCACCTTGCCGTACAGGTTCTTGGAGCCGTAGGCGCCAATCCCCTTCAGGAACTCCGCCCCCTCGTCGCTCAGCAGGGGGAAGGGCAGGCTGTACTTCTCGGCAAAGGCGCGGTGGCTGTCCGCGTCGTCCTGGCTCACGCCCAGGATGACGGCACCGTGGGCTTTCAGCAGGGCGCTGTCGCGGAAGTCACAGGCCTCCTTGGTGCAGCCGGGCGTGTCGTCCTTGGGATAGGCGTACAGCACCACGTAACGGCCCGCATAGTCGGAGAGGCGGTGAGTGCGACCCTCGGCGTCGGGCAGGGCGAAGTCGGGAAAGGGCTCACCGGGAGCCGGGTGGGGGGCAGTCTCGATCATGTGCAGAGGGTAACCGACGGCGGAGGGGGATGGGGCGGGACGCGGGTATGCTGGGCGGCGTGAACCTCGCCTCGTATATTGACCACACCCTGCTCAAGGCCACTGCCACCGCCGCCGACATCCGCCAGCTCTGCGCGGAGGCGCGGGAACATTCGTTTTACGCGGTGTGCGTGAATCCGGTCTACGTGCCCCTCGCTGCGGCCGAACTGGCAGGCTCGGGCGTGAAGGTCGCCACCGTCTGCGGCTTCCCTCTGGGCGCCCTCCTGCCCGAACAGAAGGCCGTCGAGGCCCGCCTGAGCGTGGAGGCGGGCGCCGACGAGGTGGACATGGTCATCCACATCGGCGCCGCGCTGGAGGGTGACTGGGAGGCAGTAAAAGCCGATATACGCACGGTAAGACGGGCCATTCCCGAGAGCGTGCTGAAGGTCATCATCGAGACCAGCTACTTGAATGACGAGCAGAAGCGCGCCGTGACCGAAGCCGCCATCACAGGTGGGGCAGATTTCGTCAAGACGAGCACCGGCTTCGCCACGGGTGGCGCGACCGTCGAGGACGTGCGCCTGATGGCCGAGGTGATCGCGGGCCGAGCGCACATCAAGGCGGCGGGCGGCGTGCGGACCCCCGCTGACGCGAGGGCGATGATCGAGGCGGGCGCGACCCGGCTGGGCACCTCGGGCGGCGTGGCCCTGGTGAGCGGCGAGGGGAGTGGTTCTGGCTACTGAGCCGCGGGAAGTCATCCTCGCCTCGGGCAGCCCAAGGCGGCGGGAATTGCTGGCGAACCTGGGCGTTCCCTTTCGTGTCGTCGTCAGCGGCGAGGCGGAGGACAGCCCCGAGCGCGACCCGGAGCGGCTGGCGGGCGAACTCGCGGCGCTTAAGGCGCGGGCCGTGGCGAGAGCGCATCGCGGTGCGGTCGTCCTCGCGGCGGACACCGTCGTCGCGGCGGACGGCCACCTCCTGGGCAAACCGGGGGACGAGGCGGAGAATCGCGCCTTCGTGCGGCAGCTCTCCGGGCGGACCCATCAGGTGTATACGGGCGTCACCATCGTCTCCAGCGGGCGGGAGTCGAGTGGCGTGGAGCGCACCGACGTGACCTTCCGCGACCTTACCGACGCCGAAATCACCCACTACGCCCAGACCGGGGAAGGGCTGGACAAGGCGGGCGGCTACGGCATTCAGGGTGTGGGAATGGCGCTCGTCACGCGCATTGACGGGGACTACTCCAACGTGGTCGGCTTTCCCCTTGGGCTGGTGATCCGGCTGTTACGGGGGTCGGGCGTGGCGGTGTGGGGGGAGTAGGGCTGCTATTCGAGAGGAGACATGGGCTACAATCCCACGCGCACGGGGTAGTGGTCCAACTGCGCCCTCCATTGCCCGGCTATCGCTCGCACCTGGGCCTCGTCCACACCGAAGTCCAACCAGACCTCGTCCGGCTCCTCGCTTATGGCCGCGTGAGGACATAGCTCCTTGAAGGGCGGCAGGAACTCTGCGGCCAGGTAGCAGCGCAGGGTCATTGGCCTCCCCGAGGAGTGCCCGTTCAGAATCTCGAACCCCAGGCACGGCTCCGTGAAGAAGATTCGCGTCGTCAGGCGGTTACGCTGCCACAAGCTAAAGACGGCTGCATGATCCGCCACCTCGTCAAGCCACTCGGTCAACCACTGCACTTCAAATGTGGTCAGGGCGGGATCGGTCCATTCCCAGACGGGGTCCCCGTATTGCATTGCAAATGGAGCCGGACAAGCAGCCAGTCCGAGTCCCACTCCTGATCTTCGACCTTAGGGAACTGGTAACCCAGCAGCTCGAAGCGCAGGACGACTCGCTCCTCCTGAAGAACTACGACGTCCATCTGCTCTTACGTCAGGACTGGCCCACGCCCTCCTCCACCCGCTCCACCCGCGTCTCCAGCCGAATCTCGCTGTTCAGGCTGGCGGCGACCGAGCAGTATTTCTCGTGGCTGAGGTGGGCGGCGCGGTCCAGCGCCTCGGGGGTCAGGCCCTCGCCGCTGGCGATGTGGCGCACGGTGATGGTCGTGTAGCGCTTCGGGTGGGTCTCAGCCCGCTCGCCCTCGACCTCGATGCGGTAGCTCGTCAGCCCGATGCGCTTCTTCTTCATCACCTCGACCACGTCGTAGGCGGTGCAGGTCGCCAGCGCGCCGAGGAGCGCCTCCATCGGGGAGACCCCGATCTTGACGGGGCTGTTGTCGATCAGGATCTGATGGCCGCTCTCGCTGACGCCGACATAGCGCTGCTCGCCCAGCCAAGTGACGTTCAGGGTCTTCTTCATGGGACCAGCCTACCGCGCCTCAGGAGGCCGGATTGTCGGTGGGGACCGGGTAGAAGTCCGTCTCCAGTGCCAGGTCGTCCTCGTCCTCGTCGGGGGTGGGGAGACACACCTTGAAGGTGGCGCCGCCACCGGGCGTGTCCAGCACCTCAATGGTGCCGCCGTGCGAGTGGACGACCTGCTGGGCGATGGTGAGGCCCAGCCCAGCGGACCCCGCCTCCTTGCCCCGGTAGAACTTGTCGAAGATGCGAGGCTTGACGTGGTCGGGAATGCCGGGGCCGCGGTCGATCACGGCAGCGCAGACCCGGCCGTCCTCCTGGCGGGCCTCCAGCCTCACCAGGGCGGAGGTGCCGCACACGCGGATCGCGTTGCTGACAAGGTTCACGAACACCTGGGTCAGCCGCCCGGGGTCGCCGACGACCTCCAGGTCGGGGGCCTCGGCCCGCACCCCGTAATCGCGCCCCACCTGGCGGACGATATTGCCCAGGTTCACGAAATGCGTCTCGATCCCCTGCACGAGTTCGCCCCGCGAGAGTTGCAGCAGGTCGTTGACGAGCCGGGTCATGTTCTCGGCGACGCGCTGCGCGTCCTGGAGGGTCTGACTGCCCCCCACCTCGCGCTCGGCGCGGCGCAGGTAGCCCAGCAGGGCGGTGAGCGGCGTGCGGAGTTCGTGGCTGGTCTCCGCCAGGAAGGTCTTCTGGAGGTTCAGGGCCTCCTCGAGCTGCCGGGCCTGCGTTTCCAGGCGCTGACGCTGCCCCTCCGCGATGCCGCGCAGCCGCTCGACCTCCTCCAGCCGGGCCTGGAGGGAGAGGTTGAGCTGGCGCACCTCCTGCTCGGCGCGCTCGCGGCGGTCGCGGGCGTCGGCCTCGGAGATGGCGCGTTTCACGCTGGGCGCCAGGCGCTCCAGGCGCTGCTTGAGGATGTAGTCGGTCACGCCCTGCCTCAGGGTGTCGACCGCCACCTCCTCGCCCATCGCGCCCGTCACGATGATGAAGGGGAGCTGGGGCGCGCGGGCATGGGCGGCGTGGAAGGCGCTCAGGCCGTCGTAGCCGGGCAGGGCGTAGTCGCTCAGGATCAGGTGGGGGCAGTGGGTCTCCAGGGCGCCCAGGAAGCCCTCCTCGTCCTCCACCCGCTCGATCTCGACCGGCCAGGGCAGCTCGCCGTCGAGGTGCAGGGTGACGAGTTCGTGGTCGAGTTCGTTGTCCTCCAGGTGCAGGACCCGCAGGGGCTGGCCGGGTTCGGGAAGGGCGTGGCCGCCGGTCACGGAGTTCCCCCCAGCGGCAGGGTCACGTGGAAGGCGGCACCCTCCCCAGGGACGGATTCGGCCCAGACTCGGCCCCCGTGGCGGGTCACGATGCGGCGGACGTTCGCCAGGCCAATGCCGGTGCCCTCGAACTCCTCGGCGCGGTGCAGACGTTGAAACACACCGAACAGTTTATCCGTGTAGCGGGGATCGAAACCGACGCCGTTGTCACGGACCGTGACGGTGACCTCCCCGGGCTCCTCGGTCGCCATCACGTCGACGCGGGCCTGCTCGCGAGTGCGGGTGTATTTCAGGGCGTTGGAGAGCAGGTTGGTGAACACCTGGGTGAGCAGCGCCGGGTCGCCCTCCACGGTAGGCAGCGGCCCGATCTCGATTCGGGCGTCCCGGCCCGCACGGTCGTGTTCGAGCGCCGCCCAGGCCTCCTGCACCACCGCGCCCAGGTTCACCGGGCCGCGCCGCAGCTCCTGACGGCCCATGCGCGAGAACTCCAGCAGGTCGTCGATCAGGCGGCTCATGCGCGCGGCCGCGTCGGTGATCACGCCCAGGTAACGCTCGCCCTTGGGGCTGAGGGTGCTCCCCACCTCCTTGCGGAGCAGGTCGCCGAAGCCCACGATGTGGCGCAACGGCGTCCGCAGGTCGTGCGACACCGAGTAGGAAAAGGCCTCCAGCTCGCGGTTGGCCTCCTGGAGTTCCAGGGTGCGCTGCTGCACACGTTCCTCCAGCGACTGGTTCAGAAGCTGGAGGTCCGCCTGGGCTGCGGCAGCCTGGAAGCGCAGGGCGTCGTTGTCGAGGGCGGTGGCGAACCGCTTGGCGAGTTCCTGGGCGAGGTCGTGATCGCGGTCGGTCGGGGTCTGGCGGTAGGTCAGGCCCAGCACCCCGCGCACGGCCCCGTCCTGGCCCAGCAGGGGGTACAGCACCGCCCCGCTGGCGCTCACCTCCTCCAGCAGCGGGAAGGCGGAGACGGTCACGAAGAGCGGGTCCTCGCCCCCCACGACCTGCCCGACGGCCCGGCGGGTCGCCTCGCGGGCGGCGGGCGAGAGCCGCCTGGGGTCGACCCGGGAGGTGACGAGCAGCGGCAGCTCCGGGGGCCTGCCCCACAGCCCGGCGCTGTCGGCGAGGCGCCCGGTCACGAGGTCGAGCGCCGCCCGGTACTGCTCGGCGCGGGATGCCAGCGGGTCGTCGGCGCGGCTGGAGAGCTGCTCGGACACGTCGGCGAGCAATCGGGCGGCGGCCTCGGCGTAGACCTGGTCGTCCACGTCGGTGCTCGTGCCCACCCACTCCAGCACCTGTCCCGCCGTGTCCCGCACGGGCAGGCCGCGCGTCACGAAGGTGCGGTAGCGGCCGTCTTCGCCCAGCAGGCGGTGTTCGGCCTCAAAGGGGCGCCCGCTCCCCACGGCGGCGGCCCAGCGCGCCCTGTACTCGGCGCGGTCTTCCGGGTGCAACAGGCTGAGGAAGCCGTAGCCCGCCCGGTCCCGGCCCACGTACTCCGACCAGCGGCGGTTGAAGTAGGTGGGCCGCCCGCCCGGGTCGGTGAGCCACACGATCTGGGGCATGCCCTCCAACACCCCGCGCGAGCGTTCCTCGTTGCGCTGGGCGAGCCGCTCAGCCATCAGGCGGTCGTGGATGTCGGTGGCGGAGGCGACCCACTCGGTCACGCCGCCGCCCTCCGCCCGGGTCTGTTCAGGCTCCTCCCGGCGGCTTTCCCCGTGGATGGGGGCCACCCGCAGCACGAACCAGCGGTAGGGGTCGCGGCCCTCGCCCACGAGCAGGCGCACCTCGCCCAGGGCGCGGGTGCCCGCCGCGTAGGCCTCCTCCCACATCCGGTCGTAGGTGGAGCGGTCCTCCGGGTGGACGCGCTCGCGCACGTAGTCGCGGCCCAGCCGCTCGCGGTGCTGGGCGTTCAGGTAGGTGATGTTCCCGGCGGGGTCGCTGACCCACAGGATGTGCGGGATGGCGTCCAGCACCGCCCGCGAGCGCCGCTCCTCGGCCTGCACGGCGCGCTCGGCCTGAATGCGTTCCGTCACGTCGCGCACGACTTCCAGCACGCCCAGCACCTCGCCGTGGGGGCCGGTCACCTCGCTGCGCTGCGCCTCGCCGGAGAACACACTGCCGTCCGCCCGGCGGTAGGGCGTGGTGATCGCTTGGAAGGCGGGGCGGCCCTCCAGCCGGCGGTCGAGGTGCAGCAGGGCCAGGTGCTCGCCCAGGAGTTCCCCCGCCGGGTAGCCGAACTGCTCGGTGAGCGCCCGGTTGACCAGCCGCACCCGGCCCTGGGCGTCGGTAAAGGCCGCCGAGTCCTGGATCGCCTGGAAGATCGCCTCGAACTCGGCCCGGGACCGCTCCAGCCGGGCGCGCGACTCGCGCAGGGTCCGCGAGGCCTCCTCGGCGCGCTCGCGGGCGCGCACCTGCGCCTGGGTGAGCAAAAAGGCCAGCCCCGCCACCAGCAGCCCGGCCACCAGCACCACGCTGGGCACCGCCGCCACCACGTCCCGCCCGAAGCTCCCCGGGGCGCTGAACTCCAGCCCCCAGGTCGCCCCCGCCGCGTCCAGGCGGGTGCGCTCCTGAAAGGCGGCGTGCCCGGCCGGGCCTGCCCTGGTCAGGGGCACGCCGTCCAGCAGGGAGCGGACGGTCACGCCCGGCATGGCGTCCGGGGGCGCCAGGCCCGCCAGCAACTCGTCGGTTCGCAGGGCAAGGTACACCAGGCCCTGCAACGCCCCGCCCTGGCGCACCGGGAGAAACAGGAGTTGGCCGTCCAGCCGCTCGCCGTCCGGGCCGCGCTGCACGAGCTTGAGCTGGCGGCTAACCTGGCTGGCCTCGCGTTCGCGGGCGAGCAGGATGGCCGCCCGGCGGTTGGGCTCGGTCATCATGTCGAAGCCCAGCGCCGCCCGGTTCACGTCCCCCAGAGGGGCGATGCGGGTGATGGGGGCGCGCACCCGATTCCCCGGCCCCTCCTCCCAGCGGATGAAGCCGACGGCCAGCACGCCGGGAAAACGGCGGGTCAGGTCGAGCCCGTCCACGTAGCCAGCGAACGTCGCCTGGTCCGGCCCCGCCTGCACCAGCCAGAAGGAGCGGGCCCCGCGCAGCAGGTTCTCGTAGTCGCTCAGGCGGCCTTCCAGGCTGGAGGTGTAGGCGCTCACCTCGCGGTCAAACCGCGCGCTTTGCTGCGCCCGCACGAGGCCGTCCAGCAGCAGGGCGGCGGCGACACTCAGCGCCAGCACGAGCACGAGCACGGCCAGCGGGATGAGGTGACGGCGCGGCAGGCGGGTCATGGGCGGGTGGCCCCCAGCGCCCCCAGGAACACCCGTGCGGGCACGTCCACCCCCGTCCAGGCGAGAAAGGCGAGCCGCGCCTGGTGGGCGAGCATGGACAGGCCGTTCTCGGCGCGCACTCCAGCCGCGCGGGCTCCCCGCATCAGCCGCGTCTCAAGGGGCTTGTACACCATGTCGTAGACGAGGGCGTCGGGCGGCAAGCTCGTGAAGTCGAAGCCGGGCAGCGGCGTCTCGTCCGGGTTGGAGAGGCCCGCGCTGGAGGCGTTGACGAGGAGGCGGACCTCGGGCCAGGGGATGTCGTGGAGATCGGCGGCCTTGACCTGGAATTCCGCCTCTGGCGCGTTCCAGAAGGCAGCCAGCTCCTCAGCCCGCGCCCGCGTACGGTTGAAGAGGTACACGTCCCGCTTCATCAGGATCAGGGCCGTGTAGACGGCAGCCCTGGCAGCCCCACCCGCACCCAGGATGACGACGGGGCCGTCCAATTCCCGTTCGCCCGTACTTCCCGCGCCCAGGTCGAGCAAGGCTTGAAGCAGCCCCGGCGCGTCCGTGTTCTCCCCCACCAGCCGCCCGTCCCGGTTGACCACCGTATTCACCGCCCCTATGGCTCTTGCCGCCGGGGTCAGGTCATCCAGATGGGAGAGGGCGGCCTCCTTGTGCGGCAGGCTGAGGTTGGCGCCCAGGATACCGGGCTCCCGCAGGCGTCCCAGCGCCACCCCCAGCTCGGCGGCGGGCACCCGAACTGCTGTGTACTCACCTGTCAGGCCTGCGTGGGCGAAGGCGGCGGCGTGCATGGCGGGCGAGAGGGAATGCGCGGCGGGGTCGGCGTACAGGAAGGCACGCAGCACGCCGGAGCCCGTGCTGCTGGGGAGAGGCACGCCGTGGGTCACGGGCACAAGTGTACCGTCCGGCTTGGAATCGGGGCGGCCCGTTTCCCCACGAGTGCGGCACCATTCCGTTTACCCTTTCCTGAGGGTCAGTGCGGGAGGGAAAAGATTGTGTACCGCCCCACGCCCTCGCCGGGCTGGACGCCAGAGAATGAGAACGTCCGAATGAACTCACCCCTCCCACTCCCGCCAGACAGAACGCTGGGGGGAGAGTGCGCTTTGATGCCCACACACCGCACCGACAGGAGCCAAGTTGACAGAACGTAATCCCGGCCAGCCCACCCCCGCCGCCACCGAGGCCACGAACGGGGGAACAACCGCGACCCTGCACCTCGCCAACCAGCGCGAGGCCTTCGCCCTGCTGGGGACGGGGGACGCGAACCTGCGGCGCATGCGGGAGCTGACCCCCGCCAAGATCATCGCGCGGGGCGAGACGGTGACCATTACCGGCGAGCAGGCCGATGTGCAGGCCGCCGAGCGCATGGTCCGCGACGCCCTCGACGTGGTGCGGACCGGCGGCGAACTCACGCCCGAGAGCCTGCTGCGCTCCGCCCGCCTGAGCGGTGAGGGCCGCAGCCTGGCCCAGGAGACGCAGGTCAATGGCCTGAGCCTGCCGCGCGGCCTCAAGGCCAAGACGCCGGGGCAAAAGGTCTACCTCGAAAAGATCGAGGCCTCTGATATCACTTTCGGCGTCGGGCCCGCCGGAACGGGCAAGACGTACCTCGCGGTGGCGATGGCCGTGCAGGCCCTCAAGGCCAAGAAGGTCAAGCGCATCATCCTGACCCGTCCGGCGGTCGAGGCGGGCGAGCGGCTGGGCTTCCTGCCCGGCGACCTCCAGGCCAAGATCGACCCCTACCTGCGCCCCCTGTACGACGCCCTGTACGACATGCTCGACCAGGAGAAGTTCGAGTCGTACCTGACGAGCGGGGTGATCGAGGTCGCGCCGCTGGCCTTCATGCGGGGCCGCACGCTCAACGACGCCTTCGTCATCCTCGACGAGGCACAGAACACGACCGGCGAGCAGATGAAGATGTTCCTGACCCGTATGGGCTTTTCCTCCAAGGTCGTCGTGACGGGTGACGTGACCCAAATCGACCTGCCACGCCACGTGACGAGCGGATTGGCCGTCGCCAAGCGGGTGCTGAGCCGTATCGAGGGCATCGCCTGGCATGAGTTCACCGACGTGGACGTGGTGCGTCACCCGCTGGTCGGCAAGATCATCAAGGCGTACGAAGCCGCCGAGGACGCTGAGCAGGACAAGCGGGCCGCCCGCCGGGGCGAGTTCGCCAATATCCCTGAGGACGACGCGGACGCGAAGTAGGCCGCGGGGCACAGGGACGGAGGGCAGGGGCCACACCGGCTTCCCTGCCCTATCCTGTCTCCCGTGATCGACCTGATCGCCCGCAAAACCCCGCCGCCCGGCCTCCGTCCCGCCCTGCGCGCCAGCCTCGCGGCGGCGATGCGGCATTTCGGCGTGGAGGACCGCGAGGTGACGGTCGTGCTCGTCGGGGACCAGGCTATTCGAGGCCTGAAGCGCGAACACTGGGGCGAGGATGCGCCCACCGATGTGCTGAGTTTTCCAACCTGGGAGCCGGGCGACCCCTTCATGCCGCCGCACCTGGGGGACATCTTCATCAGCCTGGATACGGCGGGGCGGCAGGCCCAGGCGCGGGGCCACTCTCTGACGCTGGAGGTCGCGCTCCTCGCCAGCCACGGCCTGACCCACCTCGTCGGCCACGACCACCCGCACGCGGAGGGCCTGGGCTTTGAGGAGGGGGCGACGGGGCCGGAGTGGCAGGTCTTCCACGACGCCTGGGACGCGGCCCGCTCCGCCCTGCCCCAGGAAGCGTGAGGTCAGAGGGCTCGGCCCTCTCGTGGCGCCGTTGGATCCGCTCGGCGGGCTTCGCCTGGGCCGGAATCATCCACACTTACCGGGTGCAGGCGAACTTTCGCATTGAGATATGGGCGGCAGTCCTCGCGGTCACGCTCGCCCTCGCCCTGCGCGCCCCGCTCTCGCCCATCCTGATCTCCTGCGCCCTGGTCCTGAGCGTGGAGTTGCTGAACACGGCGCTGGAGGCGGTCGTGGACCTCGCCAGCCCCGGCTGGCACCCGCTGGCGAAACTGGCGAAGGACGCGGCGGCGGGCGCGGTGCTGGTGGCGAGTCTGGGCGCGCTGCTCGTTGGGCTGGTGGTGCTGGGGCCGCCGCTGCTGCGGCTGCTCGGCTGAATGGCGGGGCGGTGGGCCATTTCATTAACAACCCACCACGTCATCCTACGGCTCTTCCTGTTCTCTTGGCACGCTTTGGGGAGCGACGCATGGTATGATGACGGTTGTTATGGAGCCTCCCAGTTCCGGCTCTGCAAACACGCCCGGTGAACACCGCCTGCGGGCGGCGTTTTTGCTGTGGCAGACAATAGAAACCGGCGACCGACACCCGGCCCCTGAGGACGTGGTGGGCAGCAGGTGCCTTGCGGGACGCCGGGGCGCGTTGGAGCGCGCACACAGATGAATGATTGGCTAGGCGTGGCATCGCTGCTGTTTCTGGTGGTCGCCAACGGATATTTCGTCGCGGTCGAGTACGCGCTCGTGAGCGTGCGCCGGACCCGCATTGATCAACTCGTGGAGGAGGGCAGCCGGGCTGCCAGAACGGTGCAGCGCGTTCTGAGCCGCCTCGACCTCTACATCGCCGCCGTGCAGCTCGGCGTGTCGATGATGAGCCTCCTCATCGGCTTTATCGCCGAGCCCGCCATCGAACACCTCATGGAGCCGGTGTTCCGGTCGGCGGGGTTGCCCGAGGGGTGGCAGCGGCCCACCTCGTTCCTGGTGGCGTTTGCACTTTCCACCATGCTGCACATCGTCCTGGGCGAACTCGTGCCCAAGTCGGCCGCGCTGCAAAAGAGCGAACAACTGGCGATCACCCTCGTGCGCCCGCTCGTCTGGTTCACCACTATCTTCCGGCCGATCATCCTGGGTCTGAACGGGCTGGGCGCCCTGGTGCTGCGGCTGATGGGCCTCAAAGCTGTGGCCGGGCACCACACCGCCTACTCCGAAGAGGAGATTCGCATGATCGTCAGCGCGTCGAGCCAGGAGGGCGTGTTGGAGGACGACGAGAAGGAACTCGTGTACAACGTGTTCGACCTCTCGGATACGACGGTGCGCGAGATTATGACCCCGCGGGTGGACATGGTCGTCGTGGACGGGGCGAGCCCGCTGCGAAGGCTGCTGGAGCTGAACAGCGAGCACGGTTACTCGCGGGTCCCCGTGTTTCAGGACACCGCGGACAACATCGTGGGGATCGCGCACACCTCCGACATGCTCCGGCACCTCGACGACCTCGACGAGACCACCATCGCGGACGTGATGCGCCCGGTCTTCTTTGTGCCCGAGGGCATGAAGATCAAGGACCTGCTCGCCAAGATGCGCGAGAAGAAGTCGCACCTGAGCATCGTGGTGGACGAGTTCGGCGGCACCTCGGGCCTGGTCACGCTGGAGGACGCCTTGGAGGAGATCGTGGGCGAAATCTACGACGAGACGGACGAGGACGAGCAGCCGCTGATCGAGGTGATTGGCGAGGGCGTGTATCTGATGGACGCGAGCCTCACCGTCGGCGAGGTCGAGGAGCGGCTGGGCACCAATCTGGAGGACGGCGAGGGCGAGTACGACACCCTCTCGGGCTTCATGACGAGCCACTTCGGCGACATCCCGGAGGTGGGGCAGAGCTTCGTGCATGAGGGCTGGGCCTTCGTCGTCGAGGAGGCCGACCAGCGCCGCGTGGCCCGCGTCCGGGTCGAGCGCGCCGCCACCCCCGACCCCCTGGAATCCGTGGAGGACCATGTTCGTGATTGACCCTAACCTGAGCGGTACGGAAACGACTGACGCCGTCCCCGCGCCCGACCCCCAACTGCTGGAGGGGGCAAAAGTTGCTTTCAAACAGGCCTACGCTCCCTACAGCAAATTCCGCGTCGGCGCGGCCCTGAGAACGCCCGACGGCCGGGTCTACCTCGGCGCCAATGTCGAGAACGCCAGCTACGGCCTGGGCCGCTGCGCCGAGCAGAGTGCGGTGCAGGCAATGGCGACGGCCGGGGCGCGCGAGTTCACCGACCTCGTGGTGTACTCCGAGGCCACGCCGCCCGCCAGCCCCTGTGGTGCGTGCCGCCAGATTCTCTTCGAGTTCAGCCCGGACGCCCGTGTGGTGTGCGTGAACCAGCACGGCGACGTGGTGAGCGGCCTGGTGCGCGATTTCCTGCCGCACGGCTTCCGGCTGGAGCAAAGGGATGACGGGCACAAGGTGGGGACGGAGTAGGCCACCATTGGCGGACGTTCAAGGGCGGCGACAGGCCGCCTCTTCTGTGGGCGACAGCCTGGGCCAGCGGTAGGCCAGGAGACGCCGAACGGTCTTGAGGGGTGGCGCTGGAGCACTGCCGGGCACGACCCAGTCGGGCGAGGGGGCAAGGGCATCCTCATCCCAGACCGCGAAATCGACCCGGAGGCAGATCGCCCGCCCCTGAACCCAGAACCTCGTGATGACCTGGCCAAAGACGCGCTCACCCGTCTGAATTGGGAGGGTCGGCGTCACGTCCCGCTTTGCACCCCTCAGAGTCCACAGGCGGACCCCGGAATCATTCCAGGCAATCAGGTACTGCCCACCAGGTGTCCAGCTCAAACCGGGCAAACCCGGCTGGCGGCCCAGATTCAGTGAGCCCCGTCGCGGAGTCACCCGAATCAGTTCGCACCAGTCCGCGTTTACCGGTCCAAAAGCGCAAGCTTGCACCACCGCCGCCGTGCCCGTGGGGTTGAAACGCGTGACAGGGTCGGCCCGGGTGTAAAGATCGGGTGGCGCGGGTTCCGGAAGGGGCACTTGCACGACCCGACCGCCCGGGAAGGTAACGGCCCAGGTCAGCGCAGAAGCCAGCAGCGGGGTGAACATGACCGCATCTTCCCTGGCCGGGCAAGTTCTGTCTTCCACCTTTGGGGAGAACTTCTCGGCCCTCCCCGGCAGTCATACCACTGGTCTGCTCAGCCGGGCGCCCCCGCCAGCGCCCGGTCCTTGCCGAACTGTTCCGCCTCGGTACTCCCCGCCAGCGCCGTCGTGCTGCTCTGCCCGCCCCCCGCCGCCGTCGCCACGAGGTCAAAGTAGCCGGTGCCGACCTCGCGGTGGTGCTTGACGGCGGTGAAGCCCCGCTCCTGCGCGGCGAATTCCCGCTCCTGAAGTTCGACGAAGGCGCTCATCTGGCGGCGGGCATAGCCGTGGGCCAGCTCGAACATGGAGTGGTTCAGCGAGTGGAAGCCCGCCAGCGTGATGAACTGGAACTTGTACCCGCCCTTCCGAGTTCCTGCTGGAAGCGGGCGATGGTCTCGTCGTCAAGGTTCTTCTTCCAGTTGAAGCTGGGCGAGCAGTTGTAGGCGAGGAGCTTGCCGGGGAACTTCGCATGGACGGCTTCGGCAAACTTGCGGGCGTCTTCGAGGTTGGGAACGCTCGTCTCGCACCAGAGCACGTCGGCGTAGGGGGCGTAGGCCAGCGCGCGGCTGATCGCCTGCTCGATGCCGGAGCGGACATAGTAGAAGCCCTCGGGGGTGCGCTCGCCGGTCGTGAAGGGCTTGTCATTGTCGTCGATGTCGCTCGTGAGCAGGTTGGCGGCGTCCGCGTCGGTGCGGGCGATCAGGATGGTGGGGACGCCGCACACGTCGGCGGCGAGGCGGGCCGCGTTCAGCGTGCGGATGAACTGGGAGGTGGGCACCAGGACCTTGCCGCCCAAGTGCCCGCCTCGATCATCGCCTTCATCAGCTCGAAGGCGTTCAGGGGGCCGCCGAACCCCGCCTCGGCGTCGGCGACGATGGGCACGAAGTAGTCCACGTCGCCTTTGCCCTCGGCGTGCTGAATCTGGTCGGCGCGGCGCAGGGTGTTGTTGATGCGCCGCACCACGTCCGGCACCGAGGAGGCGGGGTAGAGGCTCTGGTCGGGGTACATCTGCCCGGCATTGTTCGCGTCGGCGGCGACCTGCCAGCCGCTGAGGTAGATCGCCCTCAGGCCCGCCTTGACCTGCTGCATCGCCTGGTTGCCGGTCAGGGCGCCCAGCGCGTTCACGAAGGGCTCCTCCCTCATCAGCCGCCACAGCTTCTGCGCCCCGTGCCGGGCGAGGGTGTGTTCGATAGGCAGGCTGCCGCGCAGCCGCACCACGTCGTCAGCGGAGTAGTTGCGCTGAATACCCTGCCAGCGTTCCTCGGTGCGCCAGATTTTTTTGTGTGTTGGGTCAAGTCCGTCAGACTGCGGACGGTCAGGCCCAGCCCAGGTCACCGAGCCAGCGCTTTTTTCGGGCCATCCCAGGCCGCATCCTAGATCTGGCCGACCTGGGGCCTTTCTCTCGACACTGCACCCTATCCGAGGCCCTGAGCCTGCACCACAAGAAGAGTCCCGAGAAAGCGCGTGCCTGACAGCCTTCCCCCTTTTCAGGAGGTGTTTGATGGTTGTCCTCGGCATTGACGTCGGCAAGCGGGAGCTGTTCGTGAGCCTGCAGGAGACCCAGAGCGGCATGGATGTTTGGGTGATCGCCAAGCGCGGCCCCATCGCCAACACCGCTGCTGGGCTGCACGACCTCACCACCTGGCTGCAGAAGCGGACGTCTGGAGACGTTCAGGTGGTGATGGAAGCGCCCACCGTGTATTGGGAACGCTGCGCCCACCATTTCCATGCCCAGGGCGTCGCGGTGAGCGTGGTCAACCCCGACCAGATCAAGTATTTCGCCCGTTCCGTATTGCGCCGGGGAAAAACCGATGCCATGGATGCGGAAATCATCGCGCGGTACGGGCTGGTCATGCAGCCCGGGTGCTGGGCACCGCCCAGCACGACCTTGAACGATCTTAAGCACCTGACCCGTGAACGGGAGTCGGTGCTCGGGAGACGCACCCGGGAGAACAACCATCTCATCGCCCTTCGGGATGCCCACCATGCTTCAGCCGTCGTCGTCACGCTCGCGGCCCAGCGGCTCGAACTGCTGGATCGTCAGTTGGTGGCGTTGGACGAAGCGCTGCACACCCTGGTGAACACCGACCAGGAACTCCAGCAGCAGCTGAAGCTGCTGCTGACGGTGCCGGGCTTTGCCTTCATCTCCGCCGTCACGATCCTGGCAGAGACCGCTGGCTTCAGTCGTCTATCCACTGGGGCCGAGATCTCAGCAGCGGCCGGAATGGCCCCATCGCCACAGCAATCGGGGTCGAAAACGGGACGAGGCAGCATCTCGAAGACGGGCAATGCCCGTCTCCGGCGGATCGCCTATCTCTGTGCGCTGGGCGCCGCCAAATCCAACAGCCGGTTGAAGATCTTTTACGAGCAACTCAAGGCACGCGGGAAGCCACCGAAAGTGGCACTGACCGCGCTGGGACGCAAATTACTCTGCATAGGGTTGGCCGTGGTCAAGTCCGGGACGCCCTATCAAGACGACTTTGGTCCGTGTAACGCCCGCGCTGATGGGCCCGCTCAACCCGCCATCCTGTGCGGTTGACAGGCAACGGGCGAAACCCTATCTAGAATCTCGGCGTGTGTGCGGGGGGTGGGCGTCATGCGGGCCTCCTGGGTGTGAGAAGGTGGCCTCGCCCGGTCAGGGCGAAGAGACGGATGGCGGCTTGCTGGGGCGAGGCACGGGCCTCTGGGTTGGATGGGGTCATTGTGCGTGACCCTATTGGCTCACGGACTGGTGTACCTCATGGACGGCGGGGTACACCACTTCGGCAGGTACACCATTTGAGGGTGAAGGCAGGGGCTGCGCTCCAAGCCTCACCACTGGGAAAACGCCACGGGCAGGGCATTTTCTCCCTCTCTCCTCGCAGGCTGGGTGACGCAGGGAAGTCCTTGATTGAAGGAAAAAGCCATGTGGATCGACAAAAAAGCTTATTCCCTTTGAGTGGGGAGGCCGGGTGGGGATGAACGGGCCGGGCGTCCGGGGCCAGTGGGAAGCCCATTCGAGCCACCCCGGCAGGACAAGACAGCGAACCTCCCCCTCCGCTCGCCGCTGGAGCCGTCCTCAGGCTCGCCACACCGCAGAGCGGCCGGGAAGAGTACAAAGAGTACGCTCCCTGCCAGGCGGAAGAAGGCGCAGACCAGGAGCCTCAGCCCCGGATGCCGACCGGCACGGCCAGCCACGCCTCCAACTCGCGCTCGAACTCGGCGTGGCGGTCGTGGTGGTAGAGCAGGCCGTGGAAGCCTGCCTGGCGGGCAGCGTCGATGTTCTCCTGCACGTCGTCCACGAAGGCGATTACGGCGGCGGGCACCCCCATCGCCTCCTCCAGCGCGGTGAAGGCGGCGGGGTGCGGTTTCTTCTGCCGAATCTCGTTGCTGAAGACCAGGGCGTCAAAGCGGGCGAAGCGCGGGTCGCGGCGCAGGTGGTCGCTGACGACGGGGTAGTTGTTGCTCAGCAGGCCGACGCGCACCCCGGCGGGCAGGGCGGCGAGGGTGGCGTACATGGGTTCGTTGTCGTGGACGCTGCCCAGGTACAGCGCCTCGAACTCGGCGTAGGGCAGGGTGATACCCGTCTCCTCCTGCATCACGGTCCAGAACTGCGGGAGAGTCCACTCGCCGACCTCCAGTTGCCGCACGTGGCGGAAGTAGCTCTCGCGCACGCGCTCCACGGGCACCCCGCTTTGCTGGGCCATATTCAGGGTGGAGCGGCCGTCGAAGGTGCCGACGGTAAAGACGCCCCCCCAGTCGAAGGCGACGTGACGGGCGGCTGGGAGGGTCGGGGAGGTCATGCGGCGCATTCTGCCGCAGCGGGGCGAGTGGACGGGGGCGGCTGTTCAGACCGAGGGACTCCCCCACCACGCCTCACCCGGGCGGGAACTGACTTAGAAGGGGCGCCTCTATACTCGGCCCCATGATCAGCATGAACGAGGCCGCCCCGACCTACAGGCAGGATGTCAGGGCGGTCACGGAGAAACTGAGGGCGCACCCCGGCCCCATCGTGGTGCTCTCGCACGAGAATCCGGATGGGGACGCGCTGGGCAGCGTGCTGGGCCTGACCCGAGCGTTGCGGGCGCTGGGCAAGACGGTCATCGCGCCGATGGATGTGCCCCGCTACCTGCGGTTCCTGTCCCTGCCGGGCGAGATCAGCACGCCCCTCACCGAGTGGCCCCAGGGTGCCCTGGCCGCCGTGTTGGACGTGGACAACAACGATCCGGCCCGGGTGGCGGGCGCCGACCTGAACACCTTTACCGGCGAGGTCGTGAACGTGGACCACCACGGCACGAATGCCCGGCGGGCCGCCGCGTTCGTCGTGGACCCCGGCCGCCCCGCCACCGCGATGATGGTCGCCGACGTGGTGGACGCGCTGGGCGTCCCCTGGTCGGAGGCCATCGCCACTCCGCTGATGCTGGGCCTGACGACCGACACCGGATCGTTCAAATTCGACAGCGTGACGCCCGAGACCTTCGAGGTCGCCGCCCGGCTGCGGGCGCACGGGGCGCGGCTGGGCTGGCTGAGTGACCAGCTCGGCCAGCACCCGCGCGCCTACTACCTGCTGCTGCGCGAGGTGCTGGGCACGATGGAATTCCTGTACGGCGGCCGGGTGGTCCTGGCCCGCGTGGACGACGCCATGCTGGAGCGGTCGGGCGCCACCTGGGAGGACGTAGAGTCCTACGTGAGCCTGCTGCGCGGCGCCGAGGGGGCCGTCCTCGCCGTGATGGTGAAGGACTTCGGGGACCGGGTGAAGCTGTCGCTGCGCTCGCGCGGCAACGTCAGTGCCCAGAACATCGCCGTGGCGCTGGGGGGCGGCGGCCACGTCCCGGCGGCGGGCGCGTCGCTGAGCCTCTCCTACCCTGAGGTGCGCGCCCGGCTGGAGGAGGCCGTCGCGGCGGAACTCGCGCGGGCGGAGGCGGCGACGGTCTGATCCCGGCTCCGCAACCCGCCCCCGTCAGCGTGGGGCGGGTTTTGCGGCGAGAGAGGCCCGCTCCCCGTCCAGCACCGCGTCAATCCCGGCGTTGATCCAGGCGAAGGCGCGGCGGGTGTTCGGCATGGTGTACGTCTCGTCCGAACCGTGCTGCATGAAGGCGTAGACGACGTGGCGCCCGTCCTTCGTCTCGACGTAACCCGTGTACGTCAGGATGCGCCAGCCGTTGCCCCCCTTGCCCTCGAACAGGGCGACGTTGTGCCGCGTCTCCTCCTTCAGCGCCGGGCGACCGAAGCCCATCGCCGCCACCTCCCGCTGCCATTCCAGCGCGCGGGGGCTCAGGCCGGGGCGCAGGTACTCGTGGGCGAGGAACGTGGCGAACTCGTAGGGCGAGCTAAGGTTGTGAACGCGCAGGTCGTCCTCGGGTTTGGGCTCCCCATCAAAATACCGGTCGAGCTGGCGCTGGAGGTAGTCTGCCCGGTACTGCCGCGCGTCGGCGTCGATGGCGGCGGCCAGGCGCTCGCGTTCGGGGCCGACCCGCGCGCCCCAGTCCGGTGCGTCGTTAAACGCTTCCGACAGCCCCGCCTGCGCCGCCCACCAGTCCTTGGTCGTCAGGATCAGGCGGGTGCGGCACAGGCCCAGGTCGTCAGCGAGCCGCTGCACCGTGCCCAGTCCCACCCGGCGGTGCAGGATATCGGTGGCGGTGTTGTCGCTCTTGTGAATCATGCGGACGGTGAGGTCCCGGACGGCCGTGCCGTCGAAGGGGTAGGCGCCCAGGCTCTGGTTCTCGTGGGAGACGTCGAACCGCTCGTTCGGCCGGAGCCTCCCGGCGTCAATCTCCCGCAGCACCGCCCACAGCACCGCCTGCTTGTACGTGCTGGCGAGGGGAAACACACCGTCGGGGTTCTCGGCCACCGCGCGGACGGGCTCCAGGGTGGCCGGGTCCACCTCCGCCACCCACAGGCCCAGGCGACCGCTCAGGGGCAGGAGTGGGGGCGGGGCTTTCGCTACGGCGGGCGCGTCTCCCAGGCAGCCGGGGGCGTTGGGGTCGGGCGTGGCGGGGGACACCGCCTGGGCCGGGGGCAGACTGCTCTCGGGACGGCGCCACGCCCACAGCCCCCCGACGAGGGCGAGCGCCGCCAGGACATACCGGCCCTTGTTCCGCAGGGCGGGAGGAGGCGATGCCATGCCTTTACGCTGTCAGGGGCTCCAGGGTCGCGCCGACCGTGCCCGGCCCCGCATGCGTCGCCACGACCGCGCCGATCTGGTGGTCACCCATATCCTCGAACTTCAGGGCGCCCAGGCCCGCGCGCACCTCGCGCAGGTAGTCCTCACCCCCCACGGTGGAGAGAAAGGCCACCCGCGCCCCGCCGTTTCCCTCCACGTAGCGCCGCACATGGTCCACGATGTCCGCGATGGCCTTTTTGTGGCCGCGCACCCGCCCGCCCGACTCGACCCGGCCGTTCTTCACCGTCAGGATCGGCTTGATGTTCAGCAGGCTGCCGAGAAGCGCCTGGGCACCGCCGATGCGCCCGTTGATCCGCAGGAACTCCAGGGTGTCCACGGTAAAGCGGATGTCGGCCTTGGCGGCCACGCGCTCCAGCTCGGCCACGATCTCGGCCACCGTGCGGCCTTCCCGCGCCCGCTGGGCGGCCCGCAGCACCTGCATCCCCAGGCCCATGCTGACCGAGCGGCTGTCCACCACGGTCACCCGGTCCCCGAACTCCTGGGCTGCCAGCCGGGCACTGCCCACGGTGCCCGAGAGCTGCCCGCTGATATGCACGCTGAGCACCTGATCGGCCCCCTGAAGCGCCTCGCGGTACACCGCGGCGAATTCGGCCGGGCTGGGCTGGGAGGTGCTGGGCGTCTTCTTGCCCTCCTTGAGCCCCTTGAAGAGGTCGGCGGGCGTGATGTCGATGCCGTCTTTGTGCATCTTACCGTCGAACAGCACATACAGCGGCACGCTGCGGATGCCGTGCTGCTCACGCAACCCGGGATCAAGGTCGCTCGTGGAGTCCGTGACGATGGCGATGGTCATGGAGGCCATCTTAACGCGGCGGGCCGGAAAGCCGGGGAGAAGGGCATGCCGTGGTCAACTCCTCAGTCGACTTCGCTGACAGCTCTCCTGAGAGGGAAGCCAAGTCCGCCCTTTACCCGCCGGGGACCTGCGTCTGTTGCCTCCCTCCCCGGGGAGGTGGCCCGCAGGGCCGGACTCGCAGAGGAGTCTCGCTTGTGCCGACCTGGCGGTGGCCGTGATCGCTCGGGCACACGGGAAAAACGCCGTCCAAGTGGGCGGCGTTCTGGGAAGGTCGCGGCGTTCAGTCCTTCTTCTTCGGCACCCACTTCTTGCGTGTGCCCGCCTCCTGCATCACCGGTTCGGGATCGGTGGGTTCGGGAGCAGGAGTCACCTCAGCGGCGGGCTGGGCGGAAACACCTGTCTCAGCTTTCGCCTTCGGCTGCCACTTGGGACGCTCGCCGGAAGTGGGGGTGGAGACAGGCTCGGTGACGGGAGCGGCAGGCACAGCCTCGGCAGGTGCGGCGCTCGCGGCGGCCTTCGGAGCCCACTTCTTGCGCTCGCCGGGCTGGGGGGTGGAGATAGACTCGGCGACTGGAGCAGCGGCCTCGGGCTGAGGAGTCGGTGCCTCCGGGGCAGGTTGGGCGGAGGCCGCCCCCTTCGGACTCCACTTCTTGCGCTCAGCCGGGGCAGGAGTGGCTTCGGCGGCAGAGGAAGCAACGACGGGTGCAGGCTCGGACGGCGCCTCGCCGATCTGCGCTTCCGGCTGGGCCGCCGTCTTGGGCTTCCAGGCCTTGCGGGTCGGGGCAGCGGCGGGCTCGGCACCACTCTGGTCTTCGGTCTGGGGCGCAAGCGTGACGGAGACCGGGCTCACGTCGTCGCTGGCCGCCTTCGGCTTCCAGGCCTTACGAGCGGGCGTCTCGCTGGTGGCTGACGGCTGAGTGCCGACCGCCTCCACAGACGCCGCGCTCACGTCATCCCCGGCACTCTTCGGCTTCCACGCCTTGCGGGTTGGCGTCCCGGCGGGCTGAGCGGCAGGAGCGGCCTGCGCCACGTCATCTCCCCCACTCTTCGGCTTCCATGTCTTGCGGGGCGAGGAATCCGCCGAGCTGAAGGTGACCGGGCTGGGCACCGTGTCCTGCACCTCCGGCTGCGTGTGCGCGTTGCCCAGGGGACTGCCGGGCTGGGCGTTCAGCACCTCGGCGCTCGTCTGGCCGAGAATGTCCGGGTCCGCACCCGCGCCGGGGGTCTCGCCGCTGTGGGCCACGGGCTGGGCCGTGATGGGCACGGTGGGAATGGGCGACTCCTCCAGGGTGCTTTCAGGAGCTTCAGCTGGCGCCACCCACTCGCCGGTCGCGCGCTGCATGCTCTCCAGCATGAGTTCGGCCACGTCCCGCACCACGATGTCGTCACGCTTGGCCTTTTCCGGCGTCGAGTTCAGCATCGACTTGCAGAAGGGGCAGCCCACGGCCACGACCTTGCCGGTCTGCTCGTACTCGGCGACCGTCTGGGCCGCGCCGTCCAGCCGGGCCTGAATCTCCCGGAAGCGGTTATCGCTCAGCCGCTCGCGGCCCTCTTCTTCCTCCTTCCAGAACTGGGCGCCGCCCGCGCCGCAGCAGAAGGAGTTGTCGCGGGCGCGTTCGAGTTCCAGCACCTCGCCCGCCATCCTCGTGATGAGGGTGCGCGGCGCGTCATACACGCCATTGTGGCGGCCCAGGTAGCAGGGGTCGTGATAGGTGACGGACTCGTGGAGCTGGGCGAGGGGGAGTTTACCCGCCGTGACGAGGTTCTCCAGGTACTCGGTGTGGTGGATAACCCGGTAGTCGCCACCGAGTTGCTTGTACTCGTTGCCAATGGCGTTCATGCAGTGCGGGCAGGTGGAGACGATCAGCCGGGGCCGCACCGTGTTCAGCGTCTCGACATTCTCCTGGGCGAGCTGCTGGAACAGGAACTCGTTGCCCGAACGGCGGGCGGAGTCGCCCGTGCAGGCCTCCTTCTTGCCCAGAACAGCGTAGCTGACGCCCGCCTTGTCGAGGAGTTGCACGAAGGAGCGGGCCACCTTCTGCGCGCCGGGGTCGTAGCTGGCCGCACAGCCGACCCAGTAGAGGACGTCGGGCTCGGGGTTCTCGTCGATGGTCGGTACCCTCAGGCCCTCGGCCCATTCCATGCGCTTGTCACGGCTGATGCCCCAGGGGTTGCTCGCACGCTCCATGCCGCGGAAGGCCGTCTGAAGCTGCGGCGGGAACTCGCCCGCGACCATGACCTGATGGCGGCGGATGTCGATGATGTCGAGCATCTGCTCGTCCTGCACCGGGCAGACCTGCATACACGCGCCGCAGGTCGTGCAGGCCCACACCGACTCCTCGTTGATGGCGAATTCGAGGAGGGGGTGGGCGGTCGAGGCGCCGGACTCGAAGGCGGCGGGCTTCAGCGTGAAGGGGCTGGGGTGCGCCGCGATCACGTTCAGCTCCATGCGCTTGTTGATCTCCAGAGCAGCGGGCGAGAGCGCCTTGCCGGTCGCGTTCGCTGGGCACACGTCCTGGCAGCGGTTGCACTGGATGCAGGCGTAGGCGTCCAGCAACCGGGGCCACTCCAGGTCTTCGAGCTTCTGCACGCCGAGTTTGGGCTCCTCGGCCTCCATCGCCTCCTCCAGCCCCTTCATGGGTGGGATGACGCCGGTGGGAACTGGCCGCCGCACGGTGTACTTCAGCGGTGCCATGAAGATGTGGATGTGCTTGGAGAAGGGGAAGTAGGCCAGGAAGGCGAGGACGGAGCCGAGGGCGCCCCAATAGCCGAAGATGCGCCAGCCCTCCAGCCCCCGCTCGCTCAGCCCGCCGAACAGTGTATTGCCGACGAACGTGGAGAACGGCTGGAACGAGTCGCCCCCCTCCAGTGCCATCTTCGCCCCCTGCCCGAGGACCCGGCTGCCAACGTGGAAGGTAATGAAGGCGGAGACGATCAGGCTGTCGCGCAGGATGAAGTTCTGCTTGAGGAGCGGGTGCAGCAGCGTCTTTTCAGTAAACTTGAAGTCCCGCTTTGAGGGCAGGAAGAGGCGGCGAATCACCAGCGAGATCACGCCGACGAGGACCAGGAAGCTCAGCACGTCGGCGAGGACGTTGTAGACCGCACCAAGGGGGTTTTCCGACGTGATGTTGAAGTGGAAGTACCCCTCCAGCCCATCCACGATGTTGACGAGCAGGTAATACGTGAAGCCGTAAAAGATGAAGGCGTGCAGGAAGCTCACCCAGGGGCGGCGGCGGAAGGTGCGCTCCTGGGTCAGGCTGACGCGGAGGGCGTAGCCGATACGCTCGGGCAGGTTGTTCCAGCGGGGCTCGGTGGCGGACGCGCCGCGCCGAATCCTCTGGTAAAGACGGTAGAAGCCCCACAGGCCGAAGGCCCCGGCGATCAGGGCAAAGACGAAGAACAGGATTTTGTGTTCGAGCGGCAGCAAGACAGTCTCCTCGGGCGGGGGGTAGGACAAAAACTTTGAACTCAGTCAAAGTATACCGGGCGGCGGCCCGGCAGGAAGGGAACCCGACCAGCATACGCGGGTGCGGAGAATACCGAACGTGCGGTAGGGCGGAAAAGACAGGGGGAACCAGACCGCACCGCTCCCGAGACACCCGTTACCCTGAGCAAGCCTCAGGAGGTTCCCATGCTCGTCGATTATCACACCCACCATTACCGCTGCGGCCACGCGGGCGGCAACCTGGAAGACTACGTGGAGGCGGCCATCCACGCGGGCCTCGCCGAGATTGGCCTGAGTGACCACAGCCCCATCTACCACCTCGGGGACAATCCGCACCCGTTGCCCGGCACGGCCATGTCGCAGCAGGAATTTCCCGCCTACCTGCGCGAGATGCAGGACGTCCGGGACCGCTTTGCTGGAAGTATCGCCGTCCGCCTCGGGGTCGAGAGCGACTACGTGCTGGGCTGGGAGGACCATTACCGCGGGTTGTGGCGCCAGTACCCTTTGGATTACGTGATCGGCAGCGTTCACTGGCTGGGGAAGTGGAGCATTTTCTCGCCCGAGTTGCCGCCGGGCCGCACACCGGAAGACATTTACGAGGAGTACCTGATCACCACGCAGGCCGCCGCCCGATCCAGGGCCTACGACATCCTCGGGCACCTCGACTGCCTGAAAACGCGCGGCCACATTCCCGACCTGAGCATCACGCCTCGGCTGGAGGAGACGGTGCGGGTAATCGCTTCGACTGGTGTCGCCATTGAGCTGAACACGAGCGGCTGGCGCAAGGGGCTGGGCGAGCCCTACCCGCGCGAGGAACTGCTGGCGGTGTGCTGCCACTATGGGGTGCCGGTCACCCTCGGCTCGGACGCGCATAGTCCGCAGCATGTTGCCGCGGGCTTCCCCGAGGCGGTCGAGTTGCTGGAACGGGTCGGCTACACCTCCATTGCGCGCTTTGAGGGGCGGCAAAGGTTCGAGTTGCCGCTGCGCTGAAGCCCCCACGCGCTACCCTCTCTGCGTGAGCCTCACCCCCACCGAACTGCAAGCGTACCTCTCGGCCCTCGCCACCGGGGAACTCAAGCTCTCGACGATGATCTGGGGGCCGCCCGGCGTGGGCAAGAGCAGCGTGGTCGCACAGGTGGCCGGGCGCCACGGCCTCGACTTCGTGGACGTGCGGCTCTCACAGCTCGCGCCCACCGACTTGCGCGGCCTGCCGGTGCCCGAGTCGGACGGGCAGGGCGGCGGCGTCAGCAAGTGGTATCCGCCCGAATTCCTGCCGCGTTCGGGCCGGGGCGTCCTCTTTCTGGACGAGGTGAACATGGCGCCGCCCACCATGCAGGGGATGGCCCAGCAACTCATCCTTGACCGCCGGGTGGGGAGCTACGAGTTGCCGGAGGGCTGGTTCGTGTGGGCGGCCGGGAACCGCAAGGAGGACCGCGCCAGCGTGTTCGACATGCCCGCGCCCCTCGCCAACCGCTTCCTGCACCTGACGGTTCGGCCCGACTTCGACTCGTGGCGGTCGTATGCGCTGGGCCGCGGGCTGCACGAGCATGTCATCGCTTTCCTGACCTTCCGCCCGGAGTTGCTGCACCGCCTCGACCCTGCCCAGCCCGCCTGGCCGAGTCCCCGCGCCTGGGAGATGGCGAGCCAGCTTCACCGCGCCCGACTCGACGTGGCGCCCGCCGTGGGAGAGGCCGCCGGGGCCGAATTCAGCGCCTTCGTCCGGCTGTACGAGCAGCTTCCCGACCTCGGCCTGGTGCTGCGCGGCCAGGGCTCGGGGCTGAGGCTGCCGGACGAGCCCAGCGTCCGCTACGCCGCCGTGGTGGGGCTTGCGGCCCGCGCCGCTACTGCGGACGAGGCCTACCACGCCTTTCAGTGGCTCTCGGAGAGTGCGGGGCCGGAGTGGCTGCAACTCTACATCGCCACCCTGGTGAGCAAGTTCCAGGCCATCGGGCAACTCGGCGAGTTGGCCGGGCTTCTGGGGCGCGACGAGCGGCTAGCGGCGCTGGTGCAGGGCACGCTGGAACTGGCGGGGGGATGAGACGGGGAGTGGGCAGTAGGGAGTGGTTGGTGGGCCGTAGTTCTTGTCTTTCCCGCTTCCCACAGACCACCCATCACTCCCCGCACTGGGGGCGCGCATGACCCCCCCCGACTTCCAGCGCCTCATCTCTGGCTCCCGGTTGCGTCTGCGCGGCAAGTCGGCCTTTTTCGCCACCCTGCTGCTCCACGCGGAGTTCGTGCCGTCGCGGGAGGTCATCGCGGCGGGCACCGACGGCGAGCGGGTGTACGTGAACCCGGAGGTCGCGGCGAGCCTGCCGCCGGACGTGCTTGACGGCCTGCTGCTGCACGAGGTGCTGCACGCGGCGCTGTCGCACGTGGAGCGGCGCGGGCCCCGCGAGAAGAAACGCTGGAACCGGGCCGCCGACACCATTGTCAATGGGATGGTGGCTGCCACCGGGCTGCCGGTTCCCCCCCAGGCCACGCGCGACGAGCACTTGGAGAAGCTCAGCGTGGAGGAGGTCTACACCGCGTTGGAGGGCCAGGCACCCGAGGAAGGCGAGGAGGAATCGGACGACCTGCTCGACGGCCCACCCTCCGACGCCCCGCCCAAGGGGAGCAAACCCGGCAACTCGGCGGCGCGGCAGTGGCAGCAGGCCCTCGCCCAGGCGCGCAGCGTGGACGCGATGAGCGGTGGGAAGGGGGATGATCCGCTGGGAGCGCACCGCGAACTGGCCCGGCTGGCCCCCGCGCGGCTGGACTGGCGGGCGCAACTGTGGCGCTTCCTGGCCCGGACCCCGGTGGACTTCGGGGGCTTCGACCGCCGCTTCGTGGGGCGCGGGCTGTACCTGGAGGCGCTGGACGACGAGTCGCTGACCGCTCTGGTTGCGGTGGACACCTCGGGCAGTGTGGACGATGGGGCGGTGAGGGCTCTGGTCGCCGAGGTGCAGGGCGTTCTCGGCGCCTACCCGCACGTCAAGGCCATCCTCTACTACGCGGATACGGAGGCATACGGCCCCTTCGAGTTGCGGCCAGGCGACACCATTCCCCAGCCACAGGGAGGCGGAGGCACCGACTTCCGGCCCATCTTCAACCTCAGCGAGACGCACGAGCCGGACGTGCTGGTCTACCTGACGGACGGGTACGGGGATTTTCCCGAGCAGCCCCCGAAGATGCCGACTCTCTGGGTGGTGCCGCCCGGCGGGCTGGAGGACGAGGGCTTTCCCTTCGGGGACGTGTTGCGGCTGGGGGAGTAGGCGGCTTCCTTACAGTTCCAAGCTCGACAGCGGCGAACACTGCGCGCATGAGGCCGCACCTATGAGACTGGGCATCATTGGTTCCGGCATGGTCGGCCGGACGCTCGCGGCGGATCTGGCGCGGCTCGGACACGAGGTCGTGATCGGCACGCGCGATCCGGGCAAGCTGGAAGCCTTCGTGGCGGAGCATCCGGGCGTACGCGCCGCCCCCAACTCTGAGGCCGCGGCCTTCGGGGAGCTGGTCCTCCTGGCGACGAACTGGGCGGGCACGCGGGAGGCCCTTGAACTCGCAGGCGCCGACAACCTGAACGGCAAGGTCGTGGTGGACATCACCAACCCGCTGGACTTCTCGACCGGACGGCCCGCCCTCGCGCTGGGCTGGAACACCTCGGCGGGCGAGCAGGTGCAGGGCTGGATTCCAGGCGCGCGGGTGGTGAAGGCGCTCAACATCGTCACCGCCGACGCGATGCTGAAGCCGCGGGAATTCACGGGCGGGGAGCCGGACATGTTCATCGCCGGAAATGACGCGGAGGCAAAGGGCGAGGTCACGCGACTCCTGGAAAGTGTCGGTTGGGGGGTGGTCAATCTGGGCGACATCACCATGAGCCGCTCTATCGAGCCGCTCGCCATGATCTGGATTGTCCACGGCTTCAACTCGGGCTGGACGAAACGCAACCACGCCTTCAAACTGCTCAACCGCTGAGGAGAGCCACGGCCCTATGCTGGCCCGCATGATTCGCCCCGACTCCTTCGTGCCGTCCGTGCGTGTGACTCCCCCGGACGATGCGCTGCTCTTCATCTTCCTGGAAGGTCGCCTCCTGCTGCGGGAGGACGGCGCGCTGCCGAGGGGACGCCCGGAGGAATTTCCCGTGGATCTCGTAAACCCGCTCGGCCTGCTGGACGGGCTGCCCGTCTTCGGTGCGCGGCTGACCGGCGAGGCCCCCACGGGCTTCACGCTCCGCCCTCTACGTGGAGTGTACGGCGTGCTGCCCGAAGACCTCTTCGGCCTCGCGGGCTACGCCGCGCAGATCGTGGAGTGGGACCGCACCCACAGATTCTGCGGGGCCTGCGCGACCCCCACCGTCCGTTCCGAGCGGGAAACGTCAAAGGTGTGCCCGAACTGCGGCCTGACCGCATACCCGCGGGTCGCCCCAGTGGTCATGGCGCTCGTCACGCGCGGGGAGGGCGAGAACCGGGAATTCCTGCTCGCCCGTGGCCCACACTTCGCGCCCGGGATGTATTCCGCGCTGGCGGGCTTCGTCGAGCCGTCCGAGACGCTGGAACACGCCTGCCACCGCGAGGTGCGCGAGGAGGTGGGGGTGGAGATCGCCGGGCTGCGCTACCGCTTCAGCCAGCCGTGGCCCTTTCCGCACTCGCTGATGATCGCCTTCACCGCCGAGTATGTGGGCGGCGACCTCATGCTCCAGCCGGAGGAGATCGAGGACGCGGGATGGTACAGGGTGGAGAGCCTCCCCACGTTGCCCCCGCCCTTCAGCATCGCGCGCAGGCTGATCGAGACGGTGGCCCGCGGGGAATGAACCACCGTCCTTCCGCCGCCCCTCTGCCATAGTGGGCGCCATGACCTTCCCGGACCTTGGTTCCCGCACGCTCACGGCCCTGCGTGTGGAGGACGCGCTGGAGGCGGCCGGGGCGGAGCGGGCCACCGCCGACACGCTCGCGGGGCTGAGTGCCCACCCGGACAGCCGGGTGCGGGCCCTCGTTGCCCGGCACCCCAACACGCCCGTCGAGGTGCTGGGGACACTTGCGCCCCTCTTCCCGCGCGAGGTGCTGGCTAATCCCGGCCTTCCCCTGATACGCCTGGCCCGCCCCAACCTGCTGAACGTCTTTCCGGCGGAAGGCGTGATCGCCCTGCTGTCGCAGCCGGACGCTCCGGGCTGGGTCCTTGACGGCGCGGCCCGCCACGAGGACTTCGGGGTGCGGGCGGCGCTGGCGGCGAGGCCGGACCTGACGCCGCAGCGGGTCGCGGCCCTCGCCCAGGACGCCGGGTGGCAGGTGCGCGAGGCGGTGGCAAAACGAGCGGACCTGCCTGAGGCCCTGGTGCGGCAACTCGTGGGGGACGACGACTATGACGTGAGGAAGGCGGTGGCCGCCCGCCCCGACCTGCCCGGCGACGTGCTGCGGACACTTGTTCAGGATGCCCACGGGATCGTGCGGGCCAGCGTCGCTCGGCGGCTGGACCTGCCGCTCGACTGCATGCTCACCCTGGGCACCGACGAGGACGGGGACGTGCTCGCCACCCTGGCGCGGCGGGTGGACCTGCCCCGCAACGTGCGCGAATGGCTCGCCGGAAACGAGTCGCCGGTCGTGCGCGCCGCCGCCCTCCAGGCCTGGAGTGTCCCTGCCCCCTGGCTCGACCGCGCCGAACACGACGCCGACCCCGACGTGCGCGCCGCCCTGGCCCGCCGCCCGGACGCCGGGGCCGAACGGCTGACCCAACTGGCCGGGGACGAGTCCGAAACCGTGCGCCGCGCCCTGCTGGAGCGCAACGACCTTCCGGACGGGGCCATCCTCGCCCTCGCCCGCTCGCCCGAGCAGGACATCCGGCTGCACATCGCCAGCGCCGAGGGGCTGACGGGGAACGTCCTCGACGCCCTGCTGGGGGACCCTGACTCCGCCGTCCGCACCATCCTCGCGGTTCGGCCAGACCTCGACCAGGAGCGCCTCGCCCGCCTCGCCACCGACCCGGATGGGGAGGTGCGCCGCGCAGTGGCCTACGCCGAAGCGCCCGGGGAGGAGGTGCTGACCCGCCTCGCCGCTGATATCAACGCCGGGGTTCGGCGCGCCGCCGCCCGACACCGCGATCTTCCCCCAGTCCTGCTGCCCATCCTCGCCACCGACCCGGACGAGGGGGTGCGGCTGGCGGTGGCTGGGAGGGTCGATTTGCCAGAGGGAGTCCGGGAGCGGCTCCTCAGTGACCCGGACGAGAGTGTGCGGGCGGAGGCGGGGCTCAACCCTATGTAAGGGAGACTCGGCGGGTGGAGTAGGCAGGCGCTGCCTGCCACCCCCCTCCCAGCCTCCCCCGCAAGGGGTGAGGGGCCAAAAGCTCGCTCTTTAAACCCGTCTCCTATAGACGGCCGATCGCCACAAGCAGCTCACTCTCGCACGGCCTTCACCCCGCCTTGCTCGCGCAGCGAGACGGTGGGCACGCGACTCGGATATCAGCAAGATCAACATTCCGCGTCGAGAAGGACGGCCACAGGCGAACTGGGCGAGCCCCCACCCCCTACCCCTCCTTTCCGCCAAACTGCCTCCCATGACCGACATCCGTCTCCCCCTCGGCGGCCTGAAGTTCAGCGTCCGCGTCGCCATCCTCTGCGTGCGCGGTGACCGCCTGCTGGCAAATACCGCCGAAAACCTGGGCTTCTGGTTCCTGCCCGGCGGCGCCCTCTCCACCGACGAGGACGTGGTGACCTGCGCCGCCCGCGAGTGGGAGGAGGAGACGGGCACCCGCGCGGGGCCGCTCCGACTGGTCGGCGTGCTGGAGAACTTCTTCGGCCCAACACACAAGCGGCAGCACGAGATCGGTTTCTACTTCCGCATGGAGGCGCCGCCCGAACTTCCCGACGGGGCGTTCACCGTGCTGGACAACGCCGACGTGATTTGCGAGTGGGTCCTAGTGTCGGAAATCGCCACTCGGCCCGTCTACCCGCTCGCGGTGGCCGAGTTCCTGAAGGCCGCTCCCGGTGAGGTGCGCCACCTCGTCGAGCGAGGCTGAGCCTCAGACCCGGGTGAGGTTGGCGAACTTCACGAGCAGCTTCTTCGTTCCAGCAGTGGGGAAGTGAACGGTGACCTCCTGCCGGTCGCCGACGCCCGCCACCGCCAGCACCTGCCCCTCCCCGAACTTGGGATGCGTGACCTTCTCGCCGCCCCGGTAGGCCATGCCCTCAGTCATCGGGCTGGTGTTTTTGACGGCGGTGGGGCGGGCAGAGACGGTCGGGCGGTAGTCCTTCCAGCTCTTCTGGCGGTAGTCGATGACCTGCCCGTAGGGGTCCACCGCGTCGAAGCCGCCCTCAATCTCCTCCAGGAACCGGCTGTCCTCGGTGGCGTTCGTCTTGCCGTACTGCATGCGGTTTTGCGCGGCGGTCAGGAAGAGGCGCTCCATCGCCCGGGTGATGCCCACGTAGAAGAGGCGCCGCTCCTCCTCGATCCCGCCCGGCTCGATCAGGGCGTTCTTGCTGGGGAGCAGTCCCTCCTCCGTGCCGACGATGAAGACGGCGGGGAATTCGAGTCCCTTGGCGTTGTGCAGCGTCATCAGCGTGACGGCGTCCTCAGGCACGTCGCGGTTTTCCTGCTTCGCGCGCATGTCGTCCACGCTGGAAAGGAGCGCCGCGTCGTCGAGGAAGTCCTGAATGGTGCCCTCGTTCGTCTGCGACCATTCCTCGGCTGCGTTGACGAGTTCCTCCAGGTTCTCCATGCGGACCTGGCCCTCCTGCCCCTCCTGGCGCAGCAGGTCGAGGTAGCCGCTCGTCTCGATCACGTAGCGCAGGAAGGGGCCGGGCTCATAGTTGTCGGCCGCCGCGCTCATCGCGTGGATCAATTCGGCGAACTCAACCGGCTTCTGCCCGCCGCGGTCGAGGATGCCCCGCTCCACCGCGTTCGCACAGGCCGTCAGGATGGAGGTCCCGTTCACCCGCGCCCACTCCATCAGCCGCTCCAGCGCCGTGTCCCCGATCCCGCGCCGGGGCCGTCCGATGATGCGCCGCAGCGCCACATCGTCGTCCGGGTTGATGGCGAGGCGGGCGTAGGCGAGCACGTCCCTGATCTCGCGGCGGTCGTAGAAGCCCACGCCGCCCACGATCTTGGCCGGAATCTGCACCCGGCGCAGCGACTCCTCGATCACGCGGGACTGCGCGTTCGTGCGGTACAGGATCGCCATGTCCGAAAACTTCATCCCCTCGGCGTGCAGCCGCGTCAGCCACTCGGCTACGAAGTCCCCCTCCGAGCGGTGGTCCGTCGCCCGGTGGAAAAGGACCGGGTGCCCCTCCTCCTTGACGGGCCGCAGCGTCTTTTCCAGCCGCTCGGAGTTGTTCTCGATCAACTTGTTGGCGAGGCCGAGAACACGGGCACTCGAACGATAGTTATGTTCAAGCATGTAGACCTTGGCATCGGGGTAGTCTTTCTGAAAGTCGAGGATGTTTTGAATATCGGCCCCACGGAACTTGTAAATCGACTGATCGGGGTCCCCGACGACCAATAGATTCCGGTCCCGGCTCGCCAGAAGGCGTGTCAATTCATACTGCGCCTTGTTCGTATCCTGATACTCGTCCACGTGAATAAAGCGGGCTCGGTCCTGAACGCGGTCAAGAACACCCGGCACTTCCTTGAAGAGGCGCACCGTCTCGGTAATCAGGTCGCCAAAATCAATTGCGTTCTGTCCCTTCTTGCGCGCCTCGTAGCGGCGGTACGCCTCGGCGGCAGCCTCTCTTGGCAGGCCGCTGATGAAGGGCTCGGGGTTGCGGTCGAGGTCGGCGGGCGTGAGCAGGTTGCTCTTGGCCCGGTCGAGGATGGCGCGCAGCACGCGGGGGTTGGTGTCCGGGCCGATGCCGGGGATGGATCCCATGACCTCTTTGAGAATGTCCATCTGGTCATCGTCGTCGTAAATGACGAAGCTGCGCCGGAGCCCGATGTGTTCCCCGTACGCGCGCAGGATGCGGACGCCCGCGGAGTGGAAGGTGCTCATCCACAGCCGATCGGCCCCCTGCACGAGATGCTGGGCGCGCTCGCGCATCTCGGCGGCGGCCTTGTTGGTGAAGGTGACGGCCAGGATTTCGCCCGGGTCCGCCCGGTAGTGCTGGATCAGGTGAGCGATGCGGTATACG
The DNA here is from genome assembly GCF_000381345.1 of Deinococcus apachensis DSM 19763. Taxonomy (NCBI): domain Bacteria; kingdom Thermotogati; phylum Deinococcota; class Deinococci; order Deinococcales; family Deinococcaceae; genus Deinococcus; species Deinococcus apachensis. The sequence continues at coordinate 303,746 of NZ_KB906399.1, forward strand.
AGGGTACGGGTCTTGCCGCTGCCCGCCCCCGCGATCACCAGCGCGGGGCCAGTGTGGTGGTTGGCGGCCTGCGCCTGATTGGGATTGAGCTGGGACAGCAGGGGGGAATCGGGCAGGTCCGGCACGGTGGTCACCGGGGGATTGTATCAGGGGGGTTACGTCAGCGGCGTAACGCAGACCCCAGCGGGTGTTCCCGGCCCGGTGCCGCCTTTCGCCACGCCTAACCCTGTTAGCCTCGCCCCTATGGAACGGACGACGAGCATCGCCGTGGGCAGTGTGGTGGTCGCCACCGTCGTGCTGGGCCTGAAGTTTCTCGCCTACCTGCTGACGGGCAGCGTGGCGCTGTATTCGGACGCCCTCGAGAGCATCATCAACGTGGCGGCGGCGCTGGCGGCCCTGATCGCCCTGCGGGTGGCGGCCCGGCCCGCCGACGCGAACCACCCCTACGGGCACACGAAGGCCGAATACTTCAGCGCGGTGGCGGAGGGCGTTCTGATCGTGCTGGCGGCGGTCAGTATTGCCCGGGAGGCCTGGCCGGTGCTCCTCAACCCCCGGCCTGTGGAGGCGCCCTGGGCCGGTTTGCTCGTCAACCTGGGCGCGAGCGCACTCAACGGGGTGTGGGCGGCCGTGCTGCTGCGGGCGGGGCGGGCGGCGCGGTCACCGGCCCTGCTCGCCGATGGGCGACACATCGTGACCGACGTGGTGACGAGCGTGGGCGTGCTGGTGGGCGTGCTCCTCGCGCGGCTGACGGGGTTCTCGTGGCTCGACCCGGCGCTTGCCCTGCTGGTCGCCGGGAACATCGTGTGGAGCGGCTGGGGCCTGGTGCGCGAGAGCGTCGGCGGACTGATGGACGCGGGCGTGGACCCCGCCACCGAGGCCCGCATCCGCCACGCCATGAGCGAACACGCGGAGGGCGCCCTGGAGATGCACGACCTGCGGACCCGTCACGCCGGGCAGGTGACGTTTATCGAGTTTCACCTCGTGGTGCCGGGGGACATGACCGTCACGCAGGCTCACGCCATCTGCGACCGGCTGGAGGACGCTCTCCGCTCCGAGATGCCCGGCGCGCACGTCACCATCCACGTCGAACCCCAGGAGAAGGCCAAGCACCACGGCGTCCTGGTGCTTTAGGGCGGGGCGGCGAAAAGCGGGCCGGGCATTCAGAGCCCGGCCCGCTCGTCTGCACCTCACGCTGTCAGTGGACGCCCTCGCCCATCGTCTGGGTGTCGCCCATCTGGTCTTCAGGGCTGAAGGTCATGCACTGGGCCATCTGGCCGCTGAAGTTGACCTCGATCTGCCCGGCCATGCACTGCTCGTTCTCGTTGTAGCGGCAGTTGGTGGCGCCACAACGGCTCACGACGCTCTTCTGCCCGTCGCCCTGCATGCTCTGCATGTCGTTCATGGTCTGGCCTCCTGCCCGCAGAGTGCGCCCGGCAAGGGGCAGCGAAGGTAACCCGGCCTGCAAAATAAGCATTGGCTTACAATACCGACTGTTCCAGGCAGGATTCTCCTACTTCAGGTGAAGAAGGCGCGTCTGGACGGCATTTTCCCTGTCCGCCGACCCCAACCATCCCGCACCAGAATGAGGTCGCATGAACGCAGGCGTCAGTTGAGGAGCGTCCCTCGAATCCCCTGGGCGCAGGCAATTCGGTGGGCGACGGCCTGGGCATCTAGAGTGCCGTGTTCGTGCAATCCCGCCGCGACCACCTCGACCTCGGCCCACGAGCGGCGCAGCAGGGCGCGGGCGCGGGCTTCCAGCACGGCGAGTTGGGCGTCCAGCACCTCCAGTTCCTCGGGGTCGCGCAGGGCTGAGGCGAGCAGGACTCGGGCGTCACGCCCAAGTACCTTTCCCCTACCCTCGATGCCCAGCAGCCGCGCCATCGCCTCCCCCGCCAGGGCGACGAGCGCGACCTCCTCGCGCAGCCCGCGATTGAGGGCGAGCGCCTGGGGATCGGGCGCCAGGGCGTACGTCACGCCAGGGGTCTCTCCCAGCGACACCTGGTCCAACCGCAACGGCGCGCGGGGGTAAAGGTGGGCCAGCACCGCCTCCGCCGCCAGCAGCAGCGAGGCGGTGCGGAGGTCGCCGGAAACGGGGGCTGGAGTCTGGAGGGTGGCAGGGGCGGGTCTGGTCATAATCCTGAGTTCCTAGGTCAAGATAAGGAGCAGACCCCTGAAAACCAAGGGGACAGTCGCCCCCTGTCCACACAGGTGGGCCGCGTGCCCCCTACACCTCCAGGTCGCCGCGCTGCGGCTTGCGGAACTTCTCCTCCAGGAAACGCTGGTGGGTCAGCAGTTCCTGGCCGCCCGAGCGCAGGGCGGTGCCCAGGATGTCTTGCACGGCGTTCAGCAGGAGGTCGAGCTGCTCGCGCAGCAGGTCGCGGCCGGTCTTGCCATCCTGAAGGGGCTGGCTGTTCGCCAGGGTGGGCGGCAGCTTCAGGTAGGCCTGCACGGCGGTCGGCGCGTATTCGTCCCGCACGGCGCGGGCGAGGTAGGCGGCCTCGCTCCCCTGCTGGCCCAGGGCTTCCAGGTGGGTCAGGGCCTCGCGGGTCCGCAGGTCTAGGGCGGCGAGCTGCGCGCGCGCCTCTCCCGGCAGGCGCTCGTCGCGGATGAAGGCGGCGAGGGCGGGAACAGGCTGGGGCGGCGGGGGTGGGGGCGGGTCACCGACCTCCGCTTCGCGCTCCATCTTCCTGAGCTTCTTGGCCTGACGCCGGGCCTCTCGGCGGGCGGCGCGGGCCTCGACCCTGTCCGCCCAGCCCCCGGAGAATCCGCCCACCGGCAGGCCGCCCCCCTGCTCGGGCAGGGCCTGGGGCGCGGCCTGGCCCTCCTCCACTGCCCGCCCGCCGTGGGCCGTCCACCCCGCCGTGGAGACCCAGGCGATGCCCATCACGAACAGCGGGAAGATCAGCCACCCCGCGCCCAGGGCCATGAAGAACAGGCCCGCGATCAGGCCCGCCAGCAGCCCGGGCCAGCGGCGCTGCCACTTGTGAAAGGCGCGCGAACCGAAGAAGCCGAGCAGCATCCCCGCCGCCGGGTGAACGACCCAACTTGCGCCCAGCACCGCCAACAGCACGATCAGCCCCGCCGCCAACGCCACGGGCTGCCACATTCGGCCCCGGCGTGAGAAGATCACCGATCCCCAGAACGCCAGGGCCATCGCCGCCAGCGGATGCACGACCCAGCCCACCATGCCCGCCAGCGCGGTCAACGCTTCCATAGCGGCTCTTCCCAGTCATGCGCTGCGGACACGAGATCAAACATGCCCCACGTTACGCCTCCGGGCGAGCGAAAGTTTCCGCCAAAAGGTGGAGGGGCCGAAAAGCACCCGGCTCCGGCCCCACTGTTCCAGCCATAGACAGAAACCCCCGGGCGGCCCGGGGGTCTTTTCGCTTCTCACTTCTCTCGGCCCTGGCGGGCGGCGATTACTTCCGGAAGCTGGGGTTCAGAACCTTTTTCCGCAGCCGGATGCTCTGGGGCGTCAGCTCCACCAGTTCGTCGTCGGCGATGTACTCCAGCGCGTCTTCCAGGCTCAGGCGGCGGGGCGGGATCAGGGTCAGCGCCTCGTCGGCGCCCGCCGAACGGATGTTCGTGAGCTTCTTATTCTTGCAGACGTTCACGTTCATGTCCTGCTCGCGGGCGTTCTCACCGACGATCATGCCCACGTACACTTCCGTGCCCGCATCGATAAAGAAGGTGCCGCGGTCCTGCAATTTGAAGATGGAGTACGCGAAGGCGGGGCCATCCTCCATGCTGACCAGCGAACCGTTCTGGCGGGTCTTGAGTTCCCCGGCCCACGGCGCGTACCCGTCGAAGATGTGGCTCATGATCCCTTCGCCCTGGGTCATCGAGAGGAACTGGGTGCGGAAGCCGAACAGCGCGCGGGAGGGAATCTTGAACTCCACGCGGACGCGGCTGCCCTGCGGCTCCATGTTCACCATCTGGCCCCTGCGCCCGCCCAGCACACCGATCACCGTGGAGGAGAACTGCTCGGGCACGTCGATCACGAGGTGCTCAATGGGCTCGTGCTTCACGCCGTCGATCTCGCGCACGATGACCTGTGGCGCCCCGACCTGCACCTCGTAGCCCTCACGGCGCATCGTTTCCAGGAGGATCGAGAGGTGCAGCTCACCGCGCCCGCTGACCTTGAACTCGTCCGGGCGGATTTCCTCCACGCGCAGCGACACGTTCGTCATGACCTCGCGCTTGAGGCGGTCGTTAAGGTGACGGCTCGTGACGTACTTGCCCTCCTTGCCCGCGAAGGGCGAGGTGTTGGGCTGGAACAGCATGGAAACCGTCGGCTCGTCCACCGTGATGACGGGCAGCGCCTCGGGGTCGGCGAGGTCGGCCACCGTCTCGCCGATCTGCGCGTCCTCGATGCCCGCCAGAGCGACGATGTCCCCGGCGCCCACCTCATCAACCTCGATGCGGCGCAGGCCCAGGTGGGTGAAGGGCTGCACGACGCGCGTCTTCGTCATCGTGCCGTCCTTGTGGATGAGCTGGACGAACTCGCCCTTGCGGACCTTGCCACGCTGCACGCGGCCCAGCACGATGCGCCCCAGGTACTCGGAGTAGTCGAGGTTCGTCACGAGCATCTGGAAGGGGGCGTCCAGGTCAACCTTCGGCGCCGGGATGTGCTCCAGCACCATCTCGAACAGCTCGTGCATGTCGGGCTGGGGGTTGTCGAGGTCCCTGTACGCCTTGCCCTCGCGCGCGATGGCGTACAGGATCGGGAAGTCGAGCTGGTCGTCGTTCGCTCCGAGCTCGGCCATCAGGTCGAAGGTGAGGTTGACGACCTCCTCGGGGCGGGCATCCTGGCGGTCGATCTTGTTGATCACCACGATGGGCTTGAGCCCCAGCTCAATGGCCTTGCGGAGGACGAAGCGGGTCTGGGGCATCGGCCCCTCCGCCGCGTCCACGAGGACGAGGGCGCCGTCCACCATGCCCAGCACGCGCTCCACCTCGCCGCCGAAGTCGGCGTGACCGGGCGTATCCACGATGTTGATCTTGACGCCCTTGTACTCGACGGCCGTGTTCTTGGCGAGGATGGTGATGCCGCGTTCCTTTTCCAGGTCGTTGCTGTCCATCGCCCGCTCGGCGATCTCCTCGCCGTGGCCGAGTTTCAGGGTCTGCTTGAGCAGGCCGTCCACGAGCGTGGTCTTGCCGTGGTCGACGTGCGCGATGATGGCGATGTTGCGGTACTCCATACTTCTTTCCTCTCCCCCGCCCGGTGACGCCCACCGGGGACTCCGGGGAGGCGAGGGGCGGATGCTGGCTGCATGAAAAAGCCCGCCGCACAGTTGCTCGCGTGGGCGGGACACCCAAAAGAGAATTTTAGCAGATGTGGGCGGGGTTGGGGTCAGGTGGAGGTCACGGTCAGGTCAGGAGGGGGAGCCAGGTCCAGCCTTCCACGTCATGCCGCCCGGCCCTGAGGGCCGCTTGCCGCGCGCCGAAATTTTCCCCGTGAATGGTGCCCGAAAGAACACGCCCGTCGTCAGGCAGGGCGCGGGCGAGGAGGGTGGAGAGGTGGGGTGGGGACCGAGGCCGAGGCCACGGGCATGGGGCGCGAGCAGCAGTTCCTGCACGACCTGGGCGGGAAGTCCCAGTTGGATTTCGGGCAGCGTGCCTGCATAGCCGCTCCACCGCCCCTGCCAGAGCACATCGAACATCGTGTCCGCGTCGGCGGCCTCCCGCAGCGCGTCCTCCCCGATCACCTGCGCCTGCCCGACATGCTCCGGGTGCTCGGCGTCCACGGCCGCGTAGGCAGCCACAGCGTCGGCGTGGTGTGCGAGGTCACGGGTGGGGTGGAGGGTGAGGCCGTCCGGCACCTCGCCGTCTCGCAACTCCCTAAGGGGAGCGGCCAGGACGCGCATATCTGGCCGGGCACCGGGGAGGTCGGCTGTCCACCCGTCCAGCGGAGCCGCGCTCCAGACCCGCAGCCGCGCGGGGCGGAACGCGTCGAACACATCCAGTGCGGCTCTCCGCAGCGCCGGGAGGTCAGAGGGAGTCAGAGGCCGTGAAGTCACGCTCGCGTCCACGAAAGGCTTTTGCGGGTCCAGCCCCTCGAAGCGGATGGAGAGCATGACGCCCAGGTCCGGCTCCACCTTCAGCCAGCGGTTCAGGAACGCCTCTGGCGGCTGCCCCACGTTCAGGAACTCGGCCCGGCGCGCCGCCAGCTCAAGGTCGGTGGCGAGTTGCAGGTCGAGGGCGTGTTCCTCGGCCAACAGTGCGAGGCGCATGGAGTCGTCCACCCCCGTGCGCGTGAGGGGGTGTTGCGCGGCGAGACTCATGGCAGCGAGGTCGGCGGCGGTCGGCAGGTCGAGCATTCATCCGAGGGTACGGCCGTCTGGAAAGTCCCCACATCGGCCAGATGACTGGGCCACTCTGCTACCCTGGAGCCGACCTAACGAGCGTTCGTTCCCGCCCCCGCCGAGGTGCCCCATGAAGACCAAGAACGAGTGGATGCAGAGCGTCTACCAGCCCGCCACGCAGAAGTTTCCCGAGCGCAAGTACAACTTCAAGAACCTGTCAGATATGGAACCCGAGCCCATCTACACGGCGGACGACCTGAAGGACTGGGACGCCGAGCGGGACCTGGGCTACCCCGGCGAGTTCCCGTATACCCGCGGGGTGCAGTCCTCCGTGTACCGCGGCAAGCTCTGGACCATGCGGATGTTCGCGGGCTTCGGCAGCGCCGAGCAGACGAACGAACGCTTCCACGCGCTGCTGCGCGCCGGGCAGACGGGCCTCTCCACGGCGTTTGACCTCCCCACCCTGATGGGCTACGACTCCGACCATCCCTTCTCCAAGGGCGAGGTCGGCAAGTGCGGCGTGGCGGTGAGCAGCCTGGCCGACATGGAAATCCTCTTCCAGGGGATAGACCCGGAACAGGTCACCACCTCCATGACGATCAACTCCCCGGCGAACGCGATCTGGGCCATGTATATCGCCAACGCGCAGAAGCAGGGCAAGGACCTGACGCGGATCGGCGGCACCATCCAGAACGACATCCTCAAGGAGTTCATCGCGCAGAAGGAGTTCATCTACCCGCCTTCTCCCAGCGTGAAGCTGGTGATCGACACCTTCGAGTGGGGTCCCCGGGTCGTGCCGCGGTGGAACTTCATCTCGGTCAGCGGCTACCACATCCGCGAGGCGGGGGCGACGGGCGTGCAGGAACTCGCCTTCACGCTGGCGGACGGCTTTCACTATGTGGAAAAGGCGCTGGAGCGGGGGCTGGACATCGACGAGTTCGCCCCGCGCATCTCGTTCTTCTGGGACATCCACAACGACTTCTTCGAGGAAATCGCCAAGCTGCGCGCCGCCCGCCGCATCTGGGCGCGGCAGATGCGGGACCGCTACGGGGCGAAGAACCCGAAGTCGTGGATGCTGAGGACGCACTCGCAGACGGCCGGGGTCAGCCTGCCCGCGCAGCAACCGCTGAACAACATCGCCCGCGTCGCCATCCAGGCGCTCGCCGCCGTGCTGGGGGGCACCCAGAGCCTCCACACCGACTCCTTTGACGAGGCGCTGGCCCTGCCGACCGAGGAAGCCGCGACCATCGCCCTGCGGACCCAGCAGATCATCGCGTACGAGACGGGCGTGGCGGGCGTCATTGACCCGCTGGCGGGTAGCTACTATGTCGAGCGGCTGACGAACGACATCGAGGCCGCCGCGATGGGCTACATCGAGCAGATCCGCGCGCTGGGCGGGGTGGAGGCCGGGATCGAGTCGGGCTTCTTCCAGCTGGAGATGGCTGAGGCCGCCTACCGCTACCAGCGTGAGGTCGAGACGAAGGACCGCATCATCGTCGGGGTGAACGACTTCGTACAGGACGCGGTGGAGGTGCCCATTCAGCTGATCGACCCGGAGGTCGAGCGGGTGCAGGAGGCGCGGCTGGCCCAGGTGCGACGCGAGCGCGACCCTAAGCGGGCGGAGGCGGCCCTGAACGCCTTGCGCGACGCTGCCATTACGGGCGCGAACACCATGCCCGCCTTCCTGGAATGCGCCCACGCCTACACCACGCTGGGCGAGCAGATGGACACGCTGAAGCGGGTGTACGGGGAGTACGTGGAGCCGGTGCTGGTGTAGGGATCAGAAAGAGAGGAAGGTGGGTACCTCAATCGAGAGAGCCCACCTTCCTCTTTTCGCTCTTTCTGACGGCTGACCGCTGATAGCTCACCGCTCCTCAGAACGTGTAGCTCTTCGGCACCACCACCACGCCGTTTTCCGTGACTGTGAAGCCTCGCCCGCGGTCCTCCTCGTGGTTGAGGCCAATCTTGGTGCCGGGGGGGATGGTCACGTTCTTGTCCACAATCACGCGGCGCAGGTGCGAGTGGCGTCCGACCTCCACATCGTCGAACAGAATGCAGCTCTCGACGAGCGAATACGAGTGGGTGTGGACGTTGCGGCCCAGGACGGAGTCGCGTACCGTCCCGCCGCTGATGATGGAGCCCCCAGCCATGATGGAGTTGAAGGCCTGGCCCTTGCGCCCCTCGGCCTCGTGGACGAATTTGGCGGGCGGGGAGAACTCGCTGCTGGTGCGGAGCGGCCACGCGGGGTTGTAGATGTCGAACTCGGGGTTGACGCTGACCAGGTCGAGGCTGGCCTCGAAGTAGGCGTCGAGCGTCCCCACGTCGCGCCAGTACAGGTTCGGGCCTGCCTGGCCGGGAATGGGATTCTTGTGGAAGTCGTACGCCTGCACGTGGTAGCCGTCCGACAGGGCGCGCGGGATGACGTTGTGCCCGAAGTCGAATCCATCCTCCTGGCCGCTGATGGATGTGTGCAGCAGTTCCTCCAGCGCCCGGCGGCTGAAGATGTAGTTGCCCATACTTGTCAGGCTGGTGTTGGGGTCATCAGGAGTGCCAGGCGGGTCTTTGGGCTTTTCGAGGAACTCGGTCACTCGCCAGCGACCGTCCACCTGCATCACGCCGAACTGGTGGGCCTGGGTGCGCGGCATGGGATAGGCGGCGATGGTCACGTCGGCCCGCGAGTCGACATGCGACTGGAGCATGTGCTCGACGTTCATCTTGTAGATGTGGTCGCCGCTGAAGATGGCGACATAATCAGCGTCGAAGTTGTCGACCAGATGCAGGTTCTGGTACACCGCGTCGGCGGTGCCGCGGTACCACACGGCGCCCAGTTCCTCGTAGCGGTACATCTGGGCGGGCACCAGGGTGATGAAGTAGTCGCTCAGGAAGGTGCCGAAGCGCCAGCCGCGCTGGATGTGCTCGGTCAGGCTCTGCGCCTTGTACTGGGTCAGCACGTAGATCGAGAACACACCCGAGTTGATGAAGTTGTTGATCGCAAAATCGATGATGCGGTACTTGCTGCCAAAAGGCACGGCGGGTTTGGAACGTTTGACGGTCAGCGGAGCGAGCCGGGTGCCCTGCCCGCCCGCGAGGATCATGCCGAGTACACGTGGCTTCATGTCAGTCCCCCCCTAAGGATCGCCGGAAGGCGAGAAGACCGGACCTGGCCGGGTCCATGACGGCGCGCCCCCTTCAAGTCACAAACTCCTCCCCAGGAGCGCGTTGGCGGTGGTGCTCAGCTCACAGTGTAACGGGTCCTGATCCGCACCCGGGGAGTCAGTCTGAACGTGAAGAATGCATGGAGCCGCGCCCAGTGGGAGCAAGTCGGCTTCAACCCGGGCGACCAGTCTCAGAAGCTCGTCAGCTCGGGAAGGAGCCGGGCCAGCGCGTCCCGCGTGTCCTGAGGAGAGGCGTCGGACGCGCCCAGTTGCGTTCGTGCCCAGGTGAGCTGCCGCTTGGCGTACTGGCGGGTGGCCAGCGTGATGCGGCGGGTGGCCTCCTCGCGGGTCAGGGTGCCCTGCCGGAGGGCGAGCGCCTCGCGGTAACCCAGGGCCTGCCAGGCGGTCGGGCGCGGCTCCAGGTCGGGGGGCACCTGCCGGGCGAGCCAGGCGGCCTCCTCGGGCCAGCCCCCCTCCAGCATGACGTCCACCCGGGCGGCGATTCGGGCCTCCAGCTCCGGCCAGGGGTGGGTGAAGGCGAGGATGCGGTAGGCGAAGGCGGGGGGACGATACCCGAACTCGCCCGGAAAGCGGCCAGTCCGGCGGTAGACCTCTAGCGCCCGCACCACCCGGCGGGGATTGCGCTCCAGCCGCGCGGCTTCGGCGGGATTCCGGGCCTCCACCTCGGCGAGCACGGCGTTCAGGCCGCGCGAGGCGAGATCGGCCTCCACTTCCGCACGCGCTTCGGGGTCGGCGGGCGGCGTCAGTGGCAGGCCGCGCACCAGGGCCGAGAGGTAGAAGCCGGTGCCCCCCACCACCAGCGGCAGGCGCCCCCGCGCGAGCACGTCCGCGATGGCGGCCTCCGCCTCCCGCGTGTAGCGGGCCACGTCGTAGTCCTCGGTGACGTCGGCCACGTCGAGCAGGTGGTGGGGCAAGGCCTCACGTTCGGCCGGGGTGGGCTTGGCCGTGCCGATGTCCAGCCCCCGGTACACCGTGAAGGCGTCCGCCGCAACGATCTCCAGCGGGAACTGCCGCGCGAGGTCCAGCGCGAGCGCCGTCTTGCCCGCCGCCGTCGGCGCGGTGAGGATGGGGATGACCGTCACACGGGGATTCTAGAGGTGAACCGATGGTGGAAGGGGGGGAGGTGGCTGGCTGTTCCCGGGGAAACGGTGCTCCCGACCTGTACTTTTTCCTGACCCCGCACCCAGAAAGTGGTGGTAGTTTGGACGGCATGAACGAGCCGGTTCTTGCCCGCCTGCAACACCTGATGGCCCTGCGGGAGGAGGTCGAGTCGCTGGGCACGGGGGGACCCTGGACGCCCCCCGCCGACTGGCTGGACGAGGGGACCCACCTACGGCTGCTGCTCGACGTGCCCGGCGTCGATCCTGGCACCCTGGAACTGCATGAGGAGGGGGACAGCGTGACCGTGGCCGGGCGCCGCGACCCGCCTGATCACGCCCTGCACGCCGAGCGGCCCGGCGGCGCCTTTACCCGCACCCTCGCCTTCCCCGAGCCCGTGGTGCCGCAGACCGGACAGGCGACCCTGACCGCCGGGGTGCTCAGCGTGCGCTTCGAGAAACGCCACCCCACCATTGACGTGCATCCCCTGGAGGACGAGCAGGCCTGAGCGAGCGCTGGGAGCACTCACTCAACTCCCCCTGCAAGTCGAGGGGGAGTTTCCGCAGGCTTTTACCTCCACTCGGTACAACCGCTGAAACCTGCCCTCATTGGCCGCGTTCGCCCGTTGTGCGCCTCCTCACCCCTGGCTGCGCCAGGCCCTCTCCCACGAGGGGAGAGGGTCAGAACAGTTAAAAAGGTGGGGGCACAAGAGCGTCGTCCTTGGTGGAGATCAAAGCCTGAATTTCTCGCTTTCCTTTTGGTCCGGTCTGTGGGCCTGTGTTCCCTTTTAGGCCCCGGCATTGCTTATTTCCTAGAAACTGCTGCTCCCGCCGATTCGCACGCCCTCGTAGTAGGCATAGGCCGCGCTGTAGCAGGCGGGGCGGGCGTACCAGCTCTTGGCCGAGCAGATCGTCTTCATGTTGGTGTAAAAGGCGCTGTCGCTCGTCTGGCGGTTGGCGCTGGTGCGCTCGTACACCTTGAGATTGCGGTAGGCGAAGTCATGCACGTTGCAGGCGGGCCGGAAGTCCTCGCGGTAGCCCAGGCCCAGGCTGTCGGGAGCGCTGCACCCGTCGCGCGTCCAGTCGAGGCCGGGATAGAGCATGTTGATGGCGTCCTGGCTGGCATATTGGGAGTTGTAGGCAGGCACCGTGCCCCAGCCGACGCGCTTGATGTAGGCGAGGCGGTCCGAGGCCAGGTCCAACCCGGTCAGGCCCGGCGCGGCGGGGAGGGTCAGGTTCGCCGGGCGCTCCCCGTACGCCTCCTGAAGCGCAGCGAGCAGGCCGGGGTCGTCCCCGTAGCGGGCCAGGATTGCCTGGCTCCCCGCGTCCTGAAGCTCGGGGCGGGTGGCGTAGTCGGCAGTCAGGGTGCCGGGGGCAGAGGCGGTGGGCGACTGCCCGCAGGCAGCGAGGGCGGCGATCAGGGGGACGGCGAGGGCGGCAATTCTCTTCATGGGCGGCTCCTGAGCGGCTGAGTTGTGCTGTTGGCCCAGTGTAGCCCACCTCCCAATGGAAAACGCCGCCCCCTCCACTTCGGAGGGGGCGGCGTGAGGGTGGTGGGGCCTACTTGCGGGCGGCCTCGATAAGCGCGGGCACAATCTGGTTCACGTCGCCCACGATGCCGTAGTCCGCGACCTTGAAGATCGGGGCCTCGGCGTCCTTGTTGATCGCCACGATGTACTTGCTCTTGCCCATGCCGGAGAGGTGCTGCACGGCGCCGCTCACGCCCAGGGCGACGTAGGCCTTAGGCTGCACGGTCTTGCCGGTCTGCCCTACCTGCTCGGCGTAGGGGCGCCAGCCCGCGTCCACGACCGCGCGGGTCGCGCCAACACCCGCACCCAGGCGGTCGGCGAGGCCCTCGACGTAGGTGGCGAAGTTCTCGGGGCTGCCCACCCCGCGCCCGCCGGTTACGATCACGTCGGCCTCGGTCAGCGCGACGCGGCTGCTCTTCTCGAGGCTGCGGCCGGTCACCTCGATGCGGGGGGCGGGCAGGTCGAGTTCCACGTCGTACTGCTCACCCGCAGCGGCGGCGGCGGCCGGTGCAAAGGAGCCGGGCTTCACGGTCACGACGATCACGGGCGCCTCCGCCTCGACTGTCTCGGTCACGCGGGCCAGGTAGGTGTAGCGCTGGGCTTGGAGGGCGTTCCCGTTCGCCTTCAAGGCGATGGCGTCCTCCAGGTAGGGGGCGTCGAGCTTCACGGCCACGCGGGGAGCGTACTCGCGGCCCGAGCGGCTGCCGCCGATGATGACCGTGTGCGCCTCGCCCTCCTGCGCGATCTGGGCGGTCGCCGCGGCCCACACCTCGGCGTTGTAGGTGGCGAGCCCCGGAAGGTCCGCGACGAGGACCTGGTCGGCGAAGGCCGCAGCGGCGTTGGCGACCTCCGCGACGTTCTGGCCCAGGACGAGGACGGTGACCGGCCCCTCCCGCCCCGACTCGCGGGCAGCGGTGACCATTTCAAGGGTGGACTTGGCGAGCTGTCCGCCCGCATGTTCGGCGACGATCAGGATCATGCGATCACCTTCGCTTCGTTCCGCAGGAGCTCGAGGAGTTGCTGGGCGGCGGCCTGCGGGTCCTTGCCGTCGATCATCCTGTTCAGGCGGGCGCGGGTCTGAATCTCGCTGTTCACGACCCGGACACGGGGCTGCGCGCCGTACGTGGCGAGGTCGTCCTTGCGGAGTTCCTTGCGCTTGGCCTTCATGATGTTGGGCAGCGTCGGGTAGCGCGGCTCGTTGAGGCCCTGCTGGGTGGTGACCACGGCGGGAAGAGAGGCGCGGAAGCTCTCGTTGCCGTCGTCCACGTCGTGGCGGCCGGTCAGAGTGTCGCCCTCGACCTTCAACTCGTTCGTCCAGGTCAGTTGCGGCCAGCCCAGCCGCTCGGCGGTCGCGGCCCCCAGCGCCTGGCTGTCCCAGTCGGCCTCCTGCCCGCCAACCAGGACGAGCCCGGCGCCCTCCGCCTGCGCCACCTGCGCGACGATGCCGCTCAGGGCGATGGGGTCGAGCTTTTCGTCCGTCTCGACATGGATGGCGCGGTCCACACCCATCGCCAGGGCGGTCCGCAGGGCGTCCTCCACCCGCTTGGGGCCGACGGCCAGGGCGACGATCTCCTCGACGTTCGCGCCGCCCTCGCGCAGGCGCAGGGCTTCCTCCACGCCGTACTCGTCCATGCCGTCGATCACGAGCGTCGCGCCCTCCAGGTCCACCTGCTGGGCATTGATCTTCACGCGGGCCTCCGCGTCGGGCACTTGGCGTACCAGGGTCAGAATCTTCATGGCTCCTCCAGGGTAAAGCTGGGGCGGATGTGATGGCTCTGGGCGCCCCGAACTTTCCCCATAAGTCGAATTACACTCGGTTCAAGTTTAGCAGCCTGGACACGGTGAGGCCACCCATCGCATCCCCCGGACCTGACGCCGATCTGTCCAGTTTATAAAGCGGCAGTGAGTCTCATGAGGTGGACGGCTCATCTTCGTGAGTCAGGCTACCAATCGATATGAAAAAGGTTCTTGCCCTGACTCTTTGCGCTGGCCTCGCCACTGCGGGCGCCCAGACCACGACGACTACCATCTCCGCCACCCCGGTTATGACCGGTCTGAACGGCGTCGAGCTGGGCCTGACCGGCGGCTACGCCAACGGCCTGAGCGGCGAAGTGTTCGTCCATGTGCCGAACGTGGCTGGCCCCTTCGGCGTCAAGGCGGGCGTGGCGCTGACTCGTCCAAGTGACGCCATCAACGACAACGCCAAATTCACGAACACGGGGACTAGCGCCGACATCACCTTCGGGGACTTGAAGCAGGCCACCGGTGCAACTGAGTCGGGCAGCTACACCGTTTTCAGCCTGGACGGGACCTATAACTTGGGCGAAGTGAGCCCCGGGCTCAGCACTGCTCTGTACGCTGGTGGCCGCTACGGCATGTTCCATAGCAACGTCACCTCGGAAAACGACACCACGACCTTCGCCAGCAACGAGTTTGGCATCGGCGCGGGCGTGATGGTGAGTTATCCCCTGACCGGCAACCTGAGCCTGGTGGGTGACCTCGGCGTGGACCAGTTCTTCAAGGGTACAATCAACGTTAGGAGCAGCGACGGCACCACCAACGACTCCATCACCCCCAGTGATGGCAGCTATCCCTTCTACAATGACCTCGTCGTTCGCCCCGGCACCGTCTTCAAGGCCCGCGTCGGCATCAAGACCACGTTCTAAACTGCTTAAAGGCCAAGCCCTCACTCCTCGCGGGTGGGGGCTTTTTCCTGTTCCTGCTCACCCCGCCGGGCGTCCAGCAGGGCTTGGAGTTGCGTGAACGCGGCCACCACACGGGGAAAACCCAGGTAGGGCACGCACAGCAGCAACATCTCGCGGACCTCCGCCTCGGTCGCCCCAGCACGCAGGGCGCCGCGCAGGTGCGTCCGCAACTCGGTGGGGCTGCCCAGCGACACGAGCAGGGCCGAAGCGATGAGTTCCTTGGTCTTCAGGTCCAGGCCGGGTCGCTCGTACACGGTGTCGTAGGCGAAGTCGCGCACATAGCGCATCAGGTCGGGATCGAGGGCGGCGAGGCGGGCTAGGATGCGGTCCTCCTGCTCACCGAAAATCCGGCGTCGGGCCGTTTCGGTGCCTTCCTCTGCCCCAGCCTGGTCGCCGTCCGTCATGCGGGAAAGCGTAGCAGGCCCACCCCCGGAAATGAGGGTGGGCCTAGCTGTCCGCGCGAGCTTACTTCTTCAGCGCCTTGATGACGGCGGCGGTGAGGTCGGTCGCCTGGGTATTAGCGTATACGACCAGCTTGGACTGGGCCGCGATGCGGCGATCAAACACGACCGAGTAGCCATTGCTCTTCGCCACGCTGGCGATGGCTGCGTTGACCTTCTTTGCCAGTGGCCCAAACGCGGTGTTCAGGCGGCTCTGGTGGCCCTTCTGGGTCGCCAGGAAATCCCGCTGCGCGTGGCCGAGGGCCTGCTGGTCAGCGGCGCTGCGGGTGGCGGCAGCCTTGGTGGCGAGCTGTTGAATCCTCGCCTGCTTCTTCGCCAGGTCGGCGTCTACCTTCTTGCTCAGGCTGAGGTAGCCGCTGCTGCCGGGCAGGGTCGCCACGGCCTGCTGCACGTCCACGAAGCCGACGCGGCCCTTGCGCTGCTGCGCGTGCGGCACGGTCGCCAACAGCGCGAGCGGCAGGATCAGGAATGCTTTTCTCATGGGTCTCCTCTCTCCGGTTCGTGGGGCGGGGGCACCGGGCAAGGCGAAGCCCCCGCGTGGGGGGCGGGGGCCAACCCGGTCACCCTTCCGCTCAGGGCTTGAGGGCCTTGAGGGCCGCGCTCGTCAGGTCGGTGCTGTTGTCCGCGTACACGACCAGACCCTGGGCCGCCACACCGCTGTCCATCACGATGCTGTAGCCGTTGGTCTTGGCGACGCTGCTGATCGCCGTGTCGGCGGCCTTTTCCGCAGCCGTGAGCTTGGGCTGGAGGGCCGTCATCTGGTCGTTGTAGGTCTTGCCACGCGCCTGGTAGGTGCTGACAAGCTGGGCACGCTTGTCCTTGTCGGCAGCGGTCGCCGCGTTGCCCTTGGCGTCAATGGTCTGAATCTGCTTCTGGAGGTCGCCGAGTTCAGCGTCCGCCTTCTTCTGCAGGTCGCCGAGCTGCTTCCCGGCATCCTGCGCATTGAGGATGGACTGCACATTCACGAAGCCGATCTTCTGAGGGGTGGTCTGGGCGTGCGGGGCCAGCGTCCCCAGGCCGAATGCGGCCACGAGGGCGAGGGGGGCGAGCGCCTTGGCGTTCATCTTCATGGGCGGCACGCTAGCACGGCCCTTTCTGAGCCGAATGAACAGGTCAACAGTCTTTTCACATCGGGCGTCAGCGGGGGATCAGACGACCCCCCTGCCTGCGGGAAAGGTAAGCTGAGTCATGCTTGTCAGCGACTGGATGACCAAAGGCCCCATCACCGTGACCCCCGACACCCCGGTCATGGACGCCCTGAAAATTCTGAAGGAACGGGGCTTTCGCCGCCTGCCCGTCATGGACGGAGACCGGCTGGTGGGGATCACCACCCGTAAGGACCTCAAGGACGCAATGCCCAGCAAGGCGACCACCCTCAGCGTGTGGGAGCTGAACTACCTGCTGAGCAAGCTGACCGTGAGCGAGATGATGGCCCGTCCCGTGATCACCGCTGACGAGAGCGAGCACATGGAGGACGCCGCCCTGCGGATGCAGGAGTACGGGGTGGGCGGCCTGCCCGTGCTGGACGGCTCGGGAAAGATGACCGGCATCATCACCATCACTGACGTGCTGCGCGCCTTTATCGACATCATGGGACTCAAGGAGGGCGGCGTGCGCCTGACCCTCGACATGCCCGACCAGCCGGGCAGCCTCGCGCGTGCCGCCGATGCCGCGCAGCCCAGCAACATCATCAGCGTGGCGACCTACGGCCACCGCGACCAGGGTGGGCAGCCCCGCCGCCGCTTCGTGATGCGCGTGACCGGCGAGGGTGCCCGGGAAGCCCGCACCCGGGCGCGCGAGGCGGGCATCGACGTGCTGGAGTAGGTGTCCAGCGTCAGCGGGGGGCAGCAACCTCGGCCTGCCGCCTCTCCCCCAGAGCCTCCCAGGCTGCCCGCACTGCCGCGCCGCGCTCAAAGCGAACGTCCAGGCTCTCGAAGCAGTCCTCCAGCATCCCCGCGATCCCCAGGGCGTCGTAGCGGTCGGCGTAGCCCAGGGTGGAGACGCGGAACACGGCGTCTTCAAAGGGTGCCTGGCCGGGAAGCGCCCGCTGCCCCATCTCGGCGAGGCGGGCCGCGACCTGCCGCCCAGTTAGGGGGACGGGGGGGCGCAGCACCGCGACGGCAGGTGAAGTTCGCGCGGCCCAAGCGGGGGCGCCGAGCGCACTTCCAGCGGCGATCAGCGCGTCCGCCTGCCGCCGCTTCTCAGCCCACAGCACCTCCAGCGGCACGGCGAGGAGGCGGTCGAGGGCGAGCGAGAGAGCTGAGATCAGGTTGATAGCGGGCGTCTGCGGCGTGTTCCCGGCCTTCTGCCCCTTCAGCTCGCGCGTCAGGTCGAGGTAGAAGCCCCGCCCAGTGGCAGGCACCATCCGGTCCTGCACCTCCGGGCTGAACAGCACGAAGCCCAGGCCGGGGGGCGTGGCGGTGCCCTTCTGGCTCCCGCTTACGATGGCATCCACTCCCCAGGCGGCGGGCCGGAGTTCGGTCACCCCGTAGGAGGTGATGCAGTCGGCGATCACGATGAGGTCCGGGTTCTGCGCCCGTGCCGCTGCCACGATGGCCGCGAGGTCGTGCAGGGCGCCGGTACTTGTTTCACTGTGGGTAACGAGCAGGGTGTGGGCATCTTTGGCCGCGTCCGCGACCTCCTCGGGGTCAAGCAACTCGCCCCAGGGTTTCGCCACCCGTACCGTGTGGTAGCCCAGGCGCTCGCTCATGTCGCCCCAGCGTTCGCTGAACTTCCCGGCCTGCGCGTTCACGACCTTGGCCCCCTCCGGCGTGAGGCTGGTCAGGGCGCCCTCGAACGCCCCGGTACCGCTGCTGGTGGTGATCACCGCGTCATACGGGTCGCCCAGGAGTTGGGTCAGCTTGGCCCGCGCCTCCATCAGTACCTCAATGCCTTCGGGGGCGCGGTGGTGCATCTGCGGGCGGGCGAGTTCCAGCAGCACGCGCGGCTCGACCTCGACCGGGCCGGGCGCGATCAGGCGTTGGCGGTTCAGGGGCAGGTGGGAGGCGTCGGTCATGGGGCCATCGTAGGCCGTGGGGGTGGGGCAGGCGGGGGGCAGGCTAGAGGGTTGCGAGCTAGCGCCGCTCTCCCTCTCCCCTCGTGGGACTCGCAGAGCCGCTTGCGGAGAGGGCCGGGGTGCGGGAGCGCCTGACCAGCTTGGTCACTCACGAGATGGCCTGCCTCGTCTACCCTCCGCGCCGCGGGTGGGCCGCAAGCCCTCCCTCTGCAAGCAGTTCCACGAGTCCAAGCCTCCCCCTTATGGAGGGACTTTAAACGCTGTCTTGGGCACGCCTTCTACATCGAGAACAGCTTGCCCGCATTACCTCGGCGCCAACGGCAACAACCGGATTCCACCCTCCCCGTCGCCGCCGATCAGCGTCGTTCCGTCGGGGCTCAACGCCTCGGGCCAGCCGTCCCAGACGCGCGTCAGCGCCCCGAGGGTGTGACCGGTCGCCACCTCGCGCAGTTCCAGCCACTCGCGGCCCTGCACGTCCACGCCGGTGCGGCGCACGAGGACGCGGGTGCCGTCGGCGCTGAAGCCGATCACGCCGTTCGTCCCGGCGAGGTAGGCGGGCGGGGGGGCCTCCTTGCCGCCCTCCAGGAGGACCAGGCGCCCGCGCGAGGCGAGGAGGCCACGGCTGTCGGGCGTGAAGGTGCCGTAGCCCACCCCGCGCAGGGTGGCGCGCAGCTCGCCACTGCGGGCGTCGAAGACACGAGTGCGCGTCTGGGCGCGGAAGATCGGCGCGAAGAGGCGGCTGTCGGGGCTGAATTCCAGGCTGGCGGGCTCGTAGCCCGTCTCGCTCTGCACGGTGGTGACCCGGCGCCCGGTGGCCCACTCCCACAGTTGCGCGTAGCCGCTGCGGTTGCCCGCCGCCAGCCGGGTCCCGTCGGGGCTGAACTCCAGCGAGAGGGTGCCCGTCAGGCCACCCGCGCTGATGACCTTCAGAAAGCCGCCCGTGGTGGTTGGGTAGGTGCTCAGGATGCCCACCCGCCCGGCTTTGGTGAAGGGGTCGGGCGTCAGCGCCACCGCCAGCCACTTCCCGTCCGCGCTGAGGGCCGGGGAAACGTCGAGCCGCACCTCGGGCGGGAGGAAGACCTCGCGGCGGCCCTCCCCCGTCGTCGGGTCGAGCAGGCGGACATGCGCGCTGAATCGGCCCCGCACCGCCACCACTCCCGTCACCGCGCCCCCGGGCTGTCCCGGCAGGGCCTGCGGCGCGACCCCCACGAGGACCAGCGGATCGGGCGGCACCCGTGTCTCGCTGGCCGTACTCTGCACGGCGAGGGTGGGGCCGAGGGCGCTTAGGGCCAGCAGGGGCAACGCCAGCCGGGTGGCGATGGGTCTGCGTTTCACGTTCCCAGGCTAGCGGGTCGGGCGCCGTCCATCCCCCACATAGGAGCGCGGGATGAAGCCCTGCTCATACCGCTTGTTTCAGAAATTTCTGAAACTAGTGTACACTCCGCACATGGAGGAGCGCAGCCTCTTCATTGAGCGGACGGGGGTGAGGCTGGAGTTCATGGGCATCCCCCGGGTCGCGGGCCGGGTGCTGGGCGCCCTGCTGACCGCGCCCACCCAGGGGCACACGGCGGGTGAGCTGGCCGCGCTGCTCAGCGCGAGCCGGGCGGGCATCAGCACGGGCATCACGTACCTGACGCGGGTCGGGCTGATTGAGCGGGCGCCGCGGCCGGGGGAACGGGCCGACCGCTTCCGCATGAGACCCCACGCCTGGGCCACCCTGATGGAGCAGGGCAACCGCAAGCTCGCCACCCTGCACGACCTCGCCGTGGAGGGGCAGCGCATCCTCCCGACCGGCGCCGACTCCGGGCCGCTGCGGGAGATGGAGGAGTTCTACGCCCTGTGGCTGCGGCTTTTTCCCGAAATTCTGACGCGCTGGCATACGGCCGAGCGGGAGGGCACGGGAGGCGAAGGATGAACGCACTCGACATTCGTGGGCTGAGCAAGCTGTACGGCGGGGGCCGGGGTTTGCACCCCCTGGACCTGGAAGTGCCGCCGGGCGAGATCTACGGCTTCCTGGGGCCGAACGGGGCGGGCAAGACGACCACCCTCCGCACGCTACTGGGCTTTCTGAGGCCGACCTCCGGCGAGGCGCGCATCTTCGGGCGGGACGTGTGGCGCGAGCGGGTGGAGGTCCACCGCCGGTTGGGCTACCTGCCGGGCGAGGTCCACCTGGGCCGCGATCTGACGGCCCGGGAGCTGATGGACCGCAGCTCCCGGCTGCGCGGTGGAGCGGACCTGGGCTACGCGCGGGAGGTCGCCGGGCGCCTCGACCTGGAGCTGAACCGGCGCCTGGGAACGCTGAGCAAGGGCAACCGGCAGAAGGTAGGCCTGCTCCTCGCCCTGATGCACCGCCCCGACCTGCTGCTCCTCGACGAGCCGACGGACGGGCTGGATCCCCTCGCCCAGGAGACGGTGCTCGACCTGCTGCGCGAGGCCCGCGCGGAGGGCCGCACTGTCTTCCTCTCCAGCCATGTGCTGAGCGAGGTCGAGCGGGTCGCCGACCGGGTGGGCTTGATCCGGCAGGGGCGGCTGGTGCGGAGCGAGCGCCTGGCGGACCTCAAGGCCAGCCTGCCACAGCGGGTCCATGTGCAGTTTGGCCGACCCCCTCGCACGAACCTGGCGGCCCTGCCCGGCATGTCGGGCGGAGTGGTGAACGGGCTGGACTTCCAGGGCACCTGGCGCGGGGGACCGGACGCCCTGGTCCGCGCACTCGCGGCGGAATCCCTGACGGCCCTGAGCCTTCAGGACGCCACGCTGGAGGAGGCGTTCCTGGGCGAGTACAGCCGCGGCGCGGCAGAACGGGAGGGAGTCCATGTGGCTTGAGGTGTTTCGGCAGTCCTTGCGGGACACCTGGCGCGGCCTGGCGTGGTGGGCGGTCGGGCTCACGCTATACGTGCTGCTGATCCTGGCCTTCTATCCCTCCATCAAGAACGACCCCGCGATCAGCCAGGTCATCCAGAACCTCCCCGAAGCGCTGCGCTCCCTCTTCGGCGAGGACTTCAGCAGCCCCGCCGGGTACGTGGGCGGGCGGCTCTTCAGCCTGATGCCGGTCCTGCTCAGCGTGTTCGCGGGGTTGAGCGGTGCGGCACTGATCGCGGGGGCGGAGGCGCGGGGGCACCTGGAGTTCCCGCTCTCGCAGCCGCTCGCGCGCGGGGCGCTCCTCGCCGGGCGGGCGCTCGCGCTGTTCGTGCTGCTGCTTGGCTTGGGCTTCGTGCTGTTCCTGAGCACCTGGGTGTTCGGGCAGCTTTTCCAGGCCCCGCTGCCCGCCGCCCGGGTGCTGGAGACGGCAGCGCTGCACACGCTGGGCGCCTGGGTGTTCGGCGCGCTCGCCCTCGCCGTGGGGGCGGCGACCGGGAGGCCGGGGCTCGCCTCCGCCCTGGGCGCGGGGCTGGGGACCGGGCTGGTCGTGCTGCACACCCTTTCCGGGCAGGTGACGGCCTTGCGGGACACCGGGTGGCTCAACCCCTGGCACGCCGCGCTGGCCGAGTCGCCGCTGCGAAACGTGGTGGGCGCCGGGCCGCTCCTCGCCTGCCTGCTCGCGGGGCTGGTATGGGTGTTTCTGGCGGCGCCCCTCCTCGGGCGCCGCGACGTGGGCCGCTGAGGGCAGGGGCCGGAGACGGTGCGCCATGCTCTAGCCTGAGCTCATGCGGATCGTGGTGGTGGGCGGGGTGGCGGCGGGCATGAGCGCGGCGAGCCGGGCGCGGCGGCAGAACCCCGACGTGGACGTGACCGTCTTCGAGCGCGGCGGGGCCATCAGCTACGGCGCCTGCGGCCTCCCCTACGTGATTGGCGGGGAAGTACCCGACCTGGGGGACCTGATCGCCCGGACGCCGGAGAGGATGCGCGAGCAGGGCATCGACGTGCGGGTGCGCCACGAGGTGACGGGGGTGGATGCGGGCGCCCGCACCGTCACCGTCCTCGACCGGGATGCGGGCCACACCCGCACCGAGCCCTACGACCGCCTCCTGATCGCCACCGGCGTGAACGCCGTACGGCCGGAATGGGCCAGGACCGGTCTCGACGGTGTCCACGTGCTGCGTGACCTGGCCAACGGGCAGGCCATCCTGGCGAGCCTGAGCGGGGCGACCTGCGCCTGCATCGTCGGCGCCGGGTACATCGGGCTGGAGATGGCGGAGGCGCTGCACTCGCGCGGCCTGCACGTCACCGTGCTCGAAAAGGCGCCCGAGGTCGCGGGCCGGATGCTCGACCGAGCCTACCAGCAGCGGGTGCGCGCCGAGCTGGAGCGGCACGGGGTGGAGGTCCGCTGCGGCACGAGCGTGCAGGAGTTGGTCGGCGAGGACGGGCATGTGAGAACGGTGCAGACGGACCACGGCCCGGTGCCCGCCGATCTGGTCATCGTGGCTGTGGGCGTCAAGCCGAATACGACTCTGGCCGAGGCCGCAGGAGCTCGTCTCGGGCCAACTGGCGCCGTCGCCGTCAATCCCCGGCAGGAGACGAGCGTGGACGGCGTGTACGCCGCGGGTGACAACAGCGAGAGCATTCACTGCGTCACCGGGCGGCAGGTCCACATCCCGCTCGGCCTCACCGCCAACCGCATGGGCCGGGTGGCGGGCGTGAACATGGCGGGGGGCGACGCGCGCTTTCCCGGCATCCTCGGGACGGCGATTTTCAAGACCTTCGACCTGGGCGCGGCCCGCACCGGCCTCACCCAGACGGAGGCCGAGGGGCTGGGGCTGAATGCAGTCAGCGTGGACGTGGAGAGCACGGACCATGCCGGGTACTACCCCACCGCCGCGCCCATCCACGTCCGGCTGACGGCTGAGCGGGGCAGCGGGCGCATTCTGGGCGTGCAACTCGTCGGCCAGCCCGCCAGCGTCAAGCGGGTGGACGTGGTCGCCGCCCTGCTTCACCAGCGGGGCAGCGTGCGGGACCTCTTCGAGCTGGACCTCGCCTACGCCCCGCCCTTTTCCAGCGTGTGGGACGTGCTGCTGGTGGCGGCGGATCGGCTGGGGAGGGAGATGGGCGGGAGATGAGGTTCAGGCGGACGGCACTCCCCAGGGGCACTGGTGCGGCTGGATGCAGGAATGCCCTATTCCAGCCCGAAACGGGCCATCGTGGCAGTTCCAACGCAATGAGCTGGGACGTTCGTAGAGGGGTTGCGTGGCGCCTTCGACCCGCTCGGAGACGCTGGCGTGCCCCTTCAACGACCCCCGTTCTACAGCCGACCTCTGCTCCCGAATCGATGATCGCGCTCACGACGTGCTCTACACCCAGGTGTTCCCCGAGCATCTCGATCCCGAGTTCACCTTCATCCCGCACGTCACGCTGGGCCGAGCGAAGGACCGCGCCGCGTGACATGCGGCCCTGGAGCACGCACGCGCCAATAGTCATCCCCTGGCGGTGCGGGTGGACCGTCTGACCCTGTACGCGGGGGCCGGATCGGACGGCGAACGACATTACCGATGACGGGACTTGAGGGCACAGGATAGCGCTGGCATCTTCTCCAAAGCAGAAGAGGTCGTCTGCGCTGGGCCAAACTGGGAGGAGAGGGCCGCGCTGAATTTCGCGTCTCCTTTCCTCCTACACCCGCACCAAGAACGCCGACTCGATCACGTCCAGGTCGCGGATCGCCTGAAGCTGCTCGGGCGTGAGACTATCGTCCAGCGTGAGGGTGAAGAGGGCCTGCCCGCCCTTCTGCGCGCGGCCCAGCGCCATCCCGGCGATGTTGATGCCCCAGGTTCCCAGCAGGTTGGAGAGCTTGGCGACCGCACCCGGCCGGTCCTGGTTGGAGGCGATCAGGATGAAGCCCTCGGGGGCGAGTTCGACCCGGAAGTCGCGCAAACGGGTCAGGCGGGGGCTGCGGCCGAAGACGGTGCCGCCCACCGTGCGGCTGCGCTGCTTCTCGCCGTGGGCACCGCTGACGACCCTCACAATCACCTCGGTCTGGTAGTCGGGGCTCTCCTGCTCCTCGCGCACAGCGAGGTTCAGGCCGCGCTCCTTCGCCAGGGCGCGGGCGTTGATCATGTTGGGCCGCTCGTCCGTGCTGCCGCTGAGGTAGCCGACGAGGGCGGCGGTGACGACCGGAGCGGGATCGGCCGGGAATTCACCCCGGAAGGTCACCTCCAGGTCGTGCGCGCCGGGGAGGAGCTGCGCCAGGATGCGCCCCAGCTTCTCGCCCAGGTCGAGGTAGCCGCCGAGCAATTCCATCGTCTTGGCATCAAGGGCCGGGGCATTCACCGCCCCCTTGCTCACGTCGCCGTGCAGGGCGGCGAGCACGCGGCCCACGATCTCCGCCCCGACCCGCTCCTGCGCCTCGTGGGTGTTGGCGCCAAGGTGCGCCGTGATCCCAAGATTGGGAGCATCCAGGAAGGGATGGTCTGGTGTGGGCGGCTCCTCCACAAACACGTCCACGCCCGCGCCGAAAAGGTGACCGGATTTGAGGGCGTCCACCAATGCGGTCTCCTCCACGATCCCGCCGCGCGCTGCATTCACGACAATGGCCCCGGGCCGGAGAAGAGCGAGTTCCCGCGCGCCGATCATGCCCTGCGTCTCCTCGGTGAGCGGCGTGTGGACGGTCAGGAAGTCCACCCGGGCGAGCAGTTCGTCGAGGTTCGCCGCCCTCTCTATCCCCAGGCGCTCGAACTTGTTCTCCGGCACGTAGGGGTCGAAGGCGACGACCTTCAGCCGCAGGCCTTGCGCGCGGTCAGCCACGATGGAGCCGATGCGGCCCAGGCCGACGATGCCGAGCGTCTTGTCCTTGAGTTCCACGCCCAGGAACTTGCGGTCCCACTCGCCCGCGCGGGTCTTGCGGTCGGAACGGGTGAGGCCACGGGCAGCGGCGAGCAGGTGCATGACCGCCAACTCGGCAGCGCTGACATTGTTGCTCTCGGGCGCGTTCAGGACCAGGATGCCCCGGCGCGAGCAGGCCTCCAGGTCGATGTTGTCCACGCCGACGCCGCCCCGCCCGATGACCTTCAGGCGGTCCCCGGCGGCCTCCAGCAGTTCACGGTCCACCTTGGTGCGGCTGCGGGTGATCAGGGCGTCGTACCCGGGGAGTCGGCGCAGCGTCTCCTCACGGGGGAGGTTGCCCTCGTAGTCGATCTCGAACCCCTCGTGCGATAGGTCGCCGGGGTTCATCTCGTCGCAGATCAGCACGCGCAGGGGAGCGGTGCGGGGCTGGTCCGGGGAGGTCAGCACGGGGGCCGTCATGCGGTCAGGGTAAGCGGCCCGGCGGGAAGCGGGAGGGATTTGGCTAGGGGAAGAGGCAACCCCGCGGGGTCAACTTTTCGTGAAGATGGACTTTATTTTTAGGCTGTCCTAAAATTAGGTATGTCACTGGCTCCCTTCCCCCCCGACCCTCATGCTGCCCCGGCCCACCGCTCTGACCTGGACGCCCGCATGACTGCCCGGGCGGCCGAGGTCCTGGGGCGGACGAGCCAGCGCCGGGGCCTGGCCCGTATCGCCCCCTTTCTCGGCCCCGCCGTCATCGCCTCTATCGCCTACATGGACCCGGGCAACTTCGCCACCAATATTCAGGGCGGCGCGCAATTCGGGTACACGCTGCTGTGGGTAATCTTGGCGGCGAACCTGATGGCGATGCTCATTCAGAACCTCAGCGCGAAGCTGGGGATCGCTACCGGGAAGAACCTGCCCGAGGTCATCCGGGAGCGCTGGCCCCGTCCGCTGGTCTGGCTCTACTGGATTCAGGCCGAGATCGTGGCGATGGCGACCGACCTCGCCGAGTTCCTGGGGGCCGCGCTCGCCATCCACCTCCTCACCGGGCTCCCGATGATGTGGGGGGCGGCGATCACGGGCGTGCTGACCTTCGCGCTGCTGGGCCTGCAACGGCGCGGCTTCCGCCCGCTGGAGCTGGCGATCCTGGGGTTCGTGCTCGCCATCGGGGTGGCGTACCTCGTGCAGTTCCTGATCGCGCACCCCGGCATCGGGGCGCTGCGCGGCTTCGTGCCCAGCTTCCAGGGGACGGACAGCGTGTACCTCGCGGTGGGGATCATCGGCGCGACCGTCATGCCGCACGTGATCTACCTGCACTCGGCGCTGACCCAGGGGCGCGTCCCCACCCGCACGGACGAGGAAAAGGTGCGCCTCTCGCGGCTGAACCGCCTGGACGTGCTGCTGGCGATGGGGTTCGCGGGCCTGATTAACATGAGCATGCTCGCGGTGAGTGCGGCCACCTTCCACGGCAAGGGGATTGAGGACGCGGGCAACCTGGAGACGGCCTACCGCACGCTCACCCCGCTGCTCGGCCCCGCCGCCGCCGTCGCCTTCGCCATCGCCCTCCTCGCCAGCGGCCTGAGCAGCAGCGCCGTGGGCACGATGGCCGGACAGGTCATCATGCAGGGCTTCGTACGCTTTCACATCCCGATTTGGCTGCGGCGAACCATCACCATGCTCCCCGCCTTCGCCGTGATTCTCGCGGGGCTGGACCCCACCGCCACGCTGGTGCTGTCGCAGGTGATCCTGAGTTTCGGCGTGCCCTTCGCGCTCGTGCCCCTGCTCCTCTTCACCGCCCGGCGCGACGTGATGGGCGTGTTGCAGAGCCGTCCCCTCGTCACCACGCTGGGCTGGCTCTTCGCGGCGGTGATTATCGGGTTGAACGGGTATCTGCTGTGGGGGGCGTTCGTGGGCTGAGGAGGCAGGACGTGGGGCGCGGGAGAAGCTTTTTCCGCGCCCCGCCTACTGCGTTCCGCGTCCCAGGCTCACGTCCCGCCCCAGCGCGTCCCACAGCCTCCCCCGGTACTCCTCCCCGCTCACCTCGTACACGCCCAGCCGGGCGAGGTGGGGATTCTGAATCTGGGCGTCGAGCAGGGTAAAGCCCCGCGTGTGCAGGTGCGCGGCGAGGCAGACGAGCGCGACCTTGCTCGCGTTCGTGACGCGGTGAAACTTGCTCTCGGCGATAAAGGCGCCGCCCAGGGCCAGGCCCAGGATGCCGCCCGCCAGCTCACCGTCCCGCCAGACCTCGAAGGAATGGGCCAGACCCGTGGAGTGCAGGTGCGCGTACATCGTGGTCAGCGGTGGGCTGATCCACTCGCCGTCGCGCTCGGGGGCGCCCGGCAATCGGCCCCGGCACCCCTCGACCACCTCGGCGAAGGCGGTGTCGATCCGCACCTCGAACCGGCCCAGTTCCCGCCGCAGCCGCCGCGCCACGTGCAGCCCCTCTGCCCCGGTGAGCGGCACGAGCGCCCGGCGGTCCACCGCGTACCACTGCACGCCGTCCCCATTGTCCATCAGGAAGGCGCCGCCCGCGTAGCCGCGCGCCACCTCGCGGGTGAGGGGGTCGGGGTGATTCAGGAAGTGGGAGGCTGGGGGCATGGAGTGGGGGATGAGTTGGGCGCCAAGCGGAGAGGGGACGACATGGACATGCGGGGAGAGCCGCCCCTCACCCACTCACCCCTTCGGATACAGCACCGCCTGGGTGCAGCGGAAGAGCGCCATCACCTTTCCGCCGGGACCGCGCACCTCGGCGTCCCAGACCTGGGTGGTGCGCCCGGCATGGACAGCGCGGGCCTCGCAGGTCACGAGCCCTTCACGGGCGGTGGACAGGTGGTTACTCTTGAGTTCGATGGTCGTGAAGCCGTTCGCGCCCTCCGGCAGCAGCATCCGGGTGCCGTAGCCACAGGTCGTGTCCGCCAGGGCGACGACGCTGGCGGCGTGCAGAAAACCGTTCGGGGCGAGGAGTTCGGGCCGCACCGTGAACTCGCTTCGCAGCAGGCCCTTTTCCACGTGGGTAAAGCGAATCCCGATCAGGCCCGGGAGCAGGCCCTCGCCGAGCGCGTTGAGTTGATTCAGGTTGGGGTGGTCGGGCATCGCGGCCAGGCTAGCAGCGCCCGGTGAGGGAAACACTGCCCCCGATGGGGGAAAGAGCCGAAGTCCCTCAATACGGCAGCGCAGCCAGACGCAGGAGCGTCTCGCGGGCCTCTTCGGCGCTTGTCAATCGCCGGGTGCGGTCGGGCTCGGTCAGCGCAGCCAGAAGGGCGTCGAGCGGGTCGGGCGTGGGCGGCGGCGGGAGGTCCGGCCCCGAGAGCGCGCCGTGAAGCCCCCAGCCCAGCAGCACGCCCACGCTGTAGAGGTCGCTCTCGGGACCCAGGTGCTCGCCCCGCGCCGCCTCGGGGCTCTGGAAGGCGGCAGTGCCCATGCGGGTGGGGGTGGCGAAGGCCTCGCGGATGGGGCCGGAGAGGTCGAGGTCCACCAGCTTGGCGCTGCCGTCGGGCTCGACGAGGATGTTCTCGGGCTTCACGTCGCGGTGGACGATCCCGCGCTCGTGCAGGTAGCCCAGCCCGTCGAGCAGGTGGACGAGCGTGAGCAAAAAGGCGCGGCGGTCGTGCGTCAGCGCCGGGCGGCGGGCGTAGCGGTCGAACAGCACCGTGCCGCGCGCCAGGGTCACGATCAGGGCGGGCTGGTCGTCAATGCGGACCGGGGCGAGCACCCGCGCCAGCCGGGGGTGGTCGAGCAGGGCGCCGTTGCCGTACTCGCGCAGCGCGTGCGAGGCGAAGCGGGGGTCGAAGATTTTGACGGCACAGGGCTGCCCGGCGGGACCCACGGCGAAGTACACCACGCTGTGTGACCCCCGGCCGAGGGGCCGCACCAGCCGCACCCCCTCCCCCACCACCTGTCCTGCCAGCGGCATCTCCCCCCACGCTACCGCAGGGAGGGGCCGGGCGGTAGCCCCGGCGGGGGTCCCCAGGCTCCCATCACGGCCGAGTTCAGCGGCGTTGTCACCCTGAGCGCGAGCTTGGGTCCACAACGGCAGTTGGAGACGCCCCGCCTGCGGCTCAGCATGACCATGTCGATACAGGGCTCAAAAAGATTGCCCTCCTTTGCCGAGGAGCCATTGTTCTTCGTCAGGCTCAAAGCCTGGGGTGTCCCCGCTCCCCCCGGGTAGACTCCTCCCCATGTCGGGCTTCGGGCTGGTGCTGGGCGGGGGCGGCGCGCGCGGGCTGGCGCATCTGGGCGTGTGGACGGTGCTGGAGGAGGCGGAGTTGCGCCCGCAGGTGCTGGCAGGTACCAGCATGGGCGGGCTGATCGGCGCCTTTATCGCGGCTGGGGCGAGCGCGGCGGAGTTGCGCCGGGTGTCGGAGACGGTGTCGTGGCGGCGGCTGATCGACTGGCGCCTCGGCACGGGCCTGTTGCGAGCGAGCTCCTTCGAGGCCTGGCTGGCGTCGCACCTGCCCCCCACCTTCGAGGAGCTGCGGCTGCCCCTCGCGGTCACCGCGACGGACGTGCTCACCGGGCGCCAGGTGTACCTGCGCTCCGGGGACCTGTACACCGCGCTGCGGGCCACGACGGCCTATCCGGGCGCCATAGACCCGGTGCCCCTGGACGACATGCTGCTCGCTGACGGCGGCATCCTGAATCAGGTGCCGGTGGACGCCGCGCTCTTTCTCGGCGTGCGGAGGGTCGCGGCGGTGGACGTGACCTCGCCCCGGCCCCTCGAACTGCCCGAGCGGCGCAGGCGCTGGGGACATGGCCCACCCCTGGGCGCCGTGCAGTCGCTGCGGCGGGCGGTGGATATCATGCAGGCGCAACTGACCGACGCGCGGCTGAGCCTGTACCGGCCAGATGTGCTGCTGCGCCCGGAACTGGAGGGAATCGACCTCCAGAGCTTCCGGCGCGGCGTGCAGGCCATGGCGGCGGGCGAGGCGGCGGCGCGGGCGGAACTGACGCGGCTGCACGCGCTGGCGTCCTGACGGAATTGGTGGGGGCAGGAGGCACGGGGCAGGCCGCCGTCCGCTATCCTGCGCGGCGGACAAGGAGTTGCATGACAAGACTGAATAAGGCGCCCCCGGGACCGCTCGGGAAGCTGTGGAAGGAAGTGCTGGAGCCCATCGTGTTCGCGGTGGTGATCACCCAGTTCGTGGCGACGCTCGTCGGCGTGGACGGTGTGAGCATGATGCCCAACCTGCGCGACCACGAGCGGGTCTTCGTGCCGAAGTACGAGACATGGCTGCACAAGGCGGGCGTCGGAAACTTTCAGCGGGGCGACATCCTGATTTTCAAACCCCCGCGCGAGGCGGCGGCGCAGGCCCCCAACCTCACCAAGAGTGCCTTTGGGCTGTGGAACTACCGCCCCTTCCTGATCAAGCGCCTGATCGGGCTGCCCGGCGACCGCGTCAAGGTCGAGGAGGGCGAGGTCTATGTGAACGGCGTGCGGCTCGACGAGGGCTGGACGACCGACTACTGGCGCGAGCAGGGCTGCTGGGACACCCAGAGTGACCTCGCCAACAACGCCGCCTCCTCCGGGATAGGCGTCCTGCCGGACCAGCCCGAGATCACCGTGCCCGCCGGACACTATTTCGTGATGGGCGACAACCGCACGGCGGGCGGCTCCGAGGACTCGCGGCTCTTCGGGCCGGTGCCCCTGCGCGACATCGCGGGGCGGGCAGCGGCGGTCATCTGGCCAATCATGCGGAAGCAGAGCGCCCGCTACGACTGCTCGGCCGGAAACGTAGCGGACTTCAGCGGCCCGAACGTGCTGAACTGGCGCGTCTTGGAGCGGCCCGAGGCCTTCACCACGCTGAAGACGGCGCTGGCAAAGGAAGGCCTGCTGAACCCGCAGAAGTAAGCGCCGGGCAAAAGGGCATCGGCATAGATTCGCGCTGCCGATGCCCTTCGCTTTTCTGACCTTCTGGAGCCCGGGAAAGAAGAGCGCTGTCATGCTGGGTGAAACGAGGCATCGTCTCGTCTCGCGCTCAGGGTGACACAGCTTCTTCCAGGCCTTGCTTTTGCACCCCTCCCCTGCGGAGTCAGGCTTCCTCCCCGTCCTCCTCTTCCTCCCCGCCCAGAACGGAGATTTCCGTCTCCTCCCAAACGATCCGGTACTCGCCCTCGCGGGCGATGAAGTCGGCGGCCATCCGCAGCGTCTCCTCCACCCAGCCGTAGTCGTTGCTGAGGGTGGCGACGCCGATGACCTCCCAGTCGTGGGCGTCGAGGCCGTCGAGCCGCGCCACGGTCAGGGGATAGCGGGCCTTGAGGCGCTCGACGACGGGGCGCACCAGGGCGCGTTTCTCCTTGAGGTTGGTCACCCACGGCATCTCGACCCGGACGGTCAGGACGCCGACGTAGCCCAGGGCCACGGGGGGCTAGAGCATGCCCGCCAGGAAGCCCTGCGAGCGCACGGCGCGCACGAGGTCCATGACGGTGTGCTGGCTGGGGTCGTAGTGGACTTCGATCTGGCCCTCGTCGGGCGTGGCCTGGGCGACGCCGGGCAGGGTCCTGAGGTGGGCGGCGACGCGGTCCCCGGCGTCACGGGTCATGCCGCGCACGCCGAGCAGCACGCGGGTAGGCTTGCTCGTCATGGCGGCCATTATGCCCGTCCTTCCATCCCGGCGCGTGAACTTTCCGCCAGGGGCTCACCCGGCGCCGTCGTCGCCCGTGTGCCGAGGTGACACACGGCGTAGCGGCCAGTGACGCGGGCCTCCTCCGACTGAGCCGCCGTTTCCAATGCCGGGGTGAGAGGAAAATGCACCTCGTACACGGCGCTGTCGTAGGCGCTCTTGACGGCCGCGTGGAGCAGGCCCACCGCGGTGCCCTCCGGGGCGTCCGGCGAAAGGATCACGGCCCGGACGAGGACGATGGGTCGGTCCCCCTGCCACACGTGCTGGGCGAGGATGACGCCCTGCAAGGTCCCCGAATCGTCCTGCGCCACGAAGGAATGTTCGCTGCGCTCGTAGAACTTCAGGGCGGGGAGACTGGTGCACAACCTCCCCTCGCGCTCGCGGTCGGGCAGGCTGTCGAAGGCGGGGTCCGTGTGTCGCTGCGCGGCGAGGTCAAGGGCTGCCAAGGCCTCGTAGTCAGGTTCGGCGAAGGTGCGATACCGCATGGGGGCAGCCTAGCGTCCGGGGTGGAGATATTCCTCGATCTCCGCTCGGTTCGGCATGGCGTCCTGTGCGCCGGGGCGGGTGCAGGCGAGGGCGGCGGCGACTCCGGCGGCGTGTAGGGCTTCGGGGAGGGCTTGACCGGAGGCCAGCCAGGCGACCAGGACGCCGCAGAAGGTATCTCCCGCCCCCGTGGTGTCCACCGGGGTCACGGGGTAGGCGGGCAGGCGATAGGTGTTCTCCTCCGTCACGGTCAGGCTGCCCCGCGAGCCGAGCGTGACGGTGATGGCCTGTGGACCACGGGCAAGGAGGGTGCGGGCCTGCGCCTCCACATCCTGTCCATCGGCGCCGCCGAGGAAGACAGCCAGCTCGTGCTCGTTCACGATCAGGTGGTGTGTCCGGGCGAGCAGTTCGGGACCGGGCTCACGGGCGGGCGCCGCGTTGTGCAGCACGGTCAGTCCTGCATTGTGGGCGCGGCGGGCCGCCTCACGGGTGACCTCGGGCGGGAGTTCGTTCTGGAGGAGCAGGTGTGTGAAGCCCCTCAGGTCGGCGGGCAGGTGCGCGGGCAGGACATGGGCATTCGCCCCGCTGGCAACGGTGATCGCGTTCTCGCCGTCCGGGGAGACGGTGATGAGCGCGAGGCCGGTGGGGGCGCCGAGGTCGTGCAGGTGGGAAAGGTTCACCCCGGCGTGAGTCAGACCGGACAGGGCGACCTCCCGAAAGGAATCCTGTCCGACAGCCCCGCAAAGGCTCACGGATATCCCGGCGAGCGCCGCCGCGACCGCCTGATTCGCCCCCTTGCCCCCCGGGGACACGCGGGCCTCCTCCCCGAGTACCGTCTCGCCCGGCGCGGGAATGCGGGAGGCGCGCACCGTCACGTCGGCATTCACGCTGCCCACCACGAGGACGGTCATGCGTTCGCTTCCTCTTCCACACCCTCCGTTTCCACCGGATACCTCTGCCTCCACAGCGCCCAGCCCTCCTCGGGAAAGGCGCGTTTGGCCTCGGGGGCAAAGAGGCGGGCGCCCTCCTTCTCCAGCTCGGGGTCGGGGCAGGGCACTACATCCGTGTCCTGCATGGCGGGGTGATCACTCCACTTGATCAGGCGGCCCGAACCGCCCCAGGGGTCGTCTGTGGCCCAGACGACGCGCCCGACCCCGAGCAGCGCACTCGCGCCCCCGCACATCAGGCAGGGTTCCAGGCTGGTGTAGAGGGTCAGCGTCTCGGCCTCCTTCACCTTGCCGACCGCGAAGAACACGTCCATCTCGGCGTGGGCGACGCTGGCGGCCCCCACGTGTTCGGGGGTCTGGGCCTCGCCCACCCGGTTGCGGCCCCGAGCGACCACCTCGCCCTGCGCGTTGACCAGGACGGCGCCGACGGGAGCACTCCCCGCCTCCTGCGATTCGCGGGCCAGGCGCAGGGCTTCCTGAAGGTGGGGACGGTGGGCCGCCGGGTCGAGCGGGGAGAGAGGCATGGGGCAGTCTGACACGCCCCCCGCGCGTCCCCGGATGAGGCGGCCCCCAGCCCTCCACCCGGGGACATTGCGAGGCTCTTCATGGTAAGCGAACACCCATTGCGCTTATACTGAGTTCAATTTCAACCCGGCCCCTTTCACCGCTCGCCCGAGCAGGCGGGGCCAAGGAGTGTGAGGAGCGGCATGAAGCGACCCTGGCTGGATCATTACGAGGAAGGCGTTCCCCGCGCCTGGACCCCCAGCAACGACGTGCTGCCGGACCTGCTGCGCCGCACCGCCGAGGCCTTTCCTGACCGCGTCGCGCTGAGCTTTCTGGGCGCGACGACCACCTACCGCGAGCTGTGGCAGGACGTGGGGCACTTCGCCGCCGCCCTCCAGAGGCTCGGCGTGCGGCCCAGCGAGCGGGTCAGCATCATGCTGCCCAACTGCCCGCAATTCGTAGTTGCCTTCTACGGGGCGCTGCTGGCTGGGGCGACCGTGGTGAACACCAGCCCGCTGTATGTGGCGAGTGAGCTGGAGCACCAGCTCCGGGACAGCGGGAGCGAGACGCTGATCCTGCTCGACGCCTTCTACCCCCGGTACAGCGCCGTCGCCAGCAGGGTGCCGGTCCAGCGCGTGATCGTAACGGGCATCCAGGACGCGCTGCCCTTTCCCAAGAGCGTGCTGTACCCGCTCAAGGCGCGGCGGGAGGGCAACTGGGTAAACGTGCGGGCGGGGGGCTCGGTCTACGCCTTTCGGAGCCTCCTGCGCTCGCCGTCCGCCACCCCCCGGGCCGTCACGCTACGCCCGGATGACGTGGCGTTGCTGCAATACACGGGCGGCACGACCGGCGTGCCCAAGGGCGCGATGCTCACGCACGGCAACCTCGTGGCAAATGCCGAGCAGGCGCGAGCCTGGATGACCGACCTGCGGCCCGGGCAGGAGGTGACCCTGGCCGCCATTCCGTTCTTCCACGTGTACGGCATGACGGTCGCCATGAACCTCAGCGTGCTGATCGGGGCGACCATCGCACTCGTGCCCAATGCGCGCGACACCCGGATGGTGCTCTCGCAGATCGTGGCGAGCGGGGCGACCCTCTTTCCCGGGGTGCCCACGCTGTACAACGCGATCAACAACCACCCCGACACGCCCAACTTCGACCTCACCACCATCCGGGCCTGCATCAGCGGGAGCGCGCCCCTGCCGCTAGAGACGGCCCGCCAGTTCCGGCAGACCACGGGCGGCGCGAACCTCGTCGAGGGGTACGGCCTGACGGAGGCCAGCCCGATCACCCACGTCAACCCGATCTACGGCGAGCAGCGCGAGGGCAGCATCGGCCTGCCCCTGCCCGGCGTGGACGCCCTGGTGGTCGGCGAGGACGGCCAGCCCGTCCCCGAGGGTGAGGTTGGCGAGCTGTGGGTCTCCGGCCCGAACGTGATGAAAGGCTACTGGAACCGGCCTGATGAGACCACGAAGGTGCTGCGCGAGGCACACGGCCAGACCTGGCTGCTGACGGGCGACATGGCCGTGACCGACGAGGCGGGCTACTTCCGCATCGTGGACCGCAAGAAAGACCTCATCATCGCCGGGGGGTACAACATCTACCCGCGCGAGGTGGAGGAGGTGCTCTACGCCCATTCCGCCGTGCTGGAGGCCGCCGCCGTGGGTGTGCCCGACCCCTACCGCGGCGAGAGCGTCCACGCGGTCGTCGCCCTGAAGCCCGGAATGAAGGCGACGGAGGCGGACATCATCGCCCACTGCCGCCTCCACCTCAGCCCCTACAAGGTGCCGCGCAGCGTCGAGTTTCGCGCTGAGCTGCCCAAGACGGCGGCCCTCAAGGTGCTCCGGCGCCAGCTCGCCGAGGAGGCACGGGCCGCGCGACAGGTCCAGGCGGCGGGCTGAGGGCTGCTCCCTCGGTGATGCACGCACCTCTTTCGCGGAAGAAAGGCACGACGAGGACGGGGTTTTCTCCCTCTCCCCATGTGGGAGATGGCCGGGGTGTGGGGCATGTGACCAGCGCCACCTGCTTCTCCCACAAGGGGGGATAGACATCCTGACTCGCCGCCCACGCCCGGCCCGTTTGCCCCCTCTGCACGCAGCTCTGCGGGTCCCAGCCTCCCCTTACGGGGGAGGGGCTTTTTTTGCCGCCTGACACGCCTTCTGTTCCACATGGGAAATCCCCACCCACCAACCGGCCCACCTTCCCACCTTGCGCCGAAGACTTCTCATGGTCTTCCCAGTGAGGGGGAATGCCACCAGAGTGACGGGTGCCCTATCATGTGCCTTATGGCGTATACCATCCTCGTCGCGGACGACGAACCGGCCATCCGGTCTATGCTGGAGGTCATTCTGTCAGCGGACGGGCACGAAATCGTGGCGGTGTCAGACGGCAAGGCGGCGCTCGATTATCTACGGGAGAATACCCCCGACGCGATGCTGCTGGACGTGCAGATGCCGCAGATGGACGGCTTCGAAATCTGCTCGCGGGTCAAGCGCGTCAAGCGGCTGGGCAAGGCTCCCGTGCTGCTCCTCACCGCCCTCGACGACGATCAGACCCGCGACCACGCCCGACTGGTCGGTGCCGATGACCTGGTGTACAAACCGCTGAGTGGGAAGAACCTGCGCCAGCGCGTGAGTCAGCTCATCCAGGCGCGGCGCCGCTGAGCCCCAAGGAGAACCGACGTGTTTCTGAGGTTTTTGAAATTCACCAGCTCGCTGCTGCTGGCGGGAGGCGTGGCCGCCGCCGGAGTGGGGGCGACCTACGTCACCAAGTGGACCCGGGAACTGCCCGACTACCGCCAGCTCGACAACCTGAGCCTGGGGGCCGAGACCCGAGTCTACGCCCGCGACGGCTCCCCTATGGGCACCTTGATTCCCAAGATCGGCGAGCAGGCGATCAGCCGCACCCTCGTCCGGCTTGACGAGATCAGCCCCTTCATGACGGCGGCGCTGATCGCCAACGAGGACCGCCGCTTCTTCGAGCATTACGGCCTGGACCCCTACGGCATCGGGCGGCAGCTTCGCCGGGTCGCGCAGGGCGAGGACGTGCAGGGCGGCTCGACCCTGACGAACCAGCTCATCAAGAACACACTGCTGCTCGACGAGTACAAGCAGGCCCGCACCCCCGACCGCAAGATCAAGGAATGGCTGCTCTCGGTGCAGGTCGAGCGCGCCTTTACCAAGGACGAGATCCTGCGCGACTACCTCAACGCGATCTACTGGGGTGACGGCGGGCCGGTGGAACTTTACGGCATCTACTCGGCCGCGCAGGCGTACTTCCGCAAGACGCCCAAGCAACTCGACCTCGCCGAGAGCGCGTACCTCACCGTGCTGGTACCCAGCCCCAACCGCTACTTCGACTACAAGGCGATGCGGCCCCTGATGAAGGTGCTGTTCACGCGCATGGTCGAGGACAAGTGGATCACCCAGGCGCAGGCGGACGCCGCCTGGAAGGAAAAGCTCCAGCCGCGCGGCTGGCAGGTCACCTATGACGCGCAGGGCAACGTGACGAGCGCGAAGCTGGTGGACCGCAGCGCCAAGGAACTCAAGGCGGTGACCACCACCCGCTACCCGCACTTCATGGGGCAGGTGGAGCAGGAACTCGTCCGCCGCTTCGGGCGCGAGAAGGTGTACGGCTCGGGCGGGCTGCGGGTCTACACCTCCCTGGACCCCAAGATTCAGAACGCCGTGGAAACGGCCAGCCGCGAGGCGACCGGAATGCCGCCGGGCACCACGCTGGGCGCGGTCATCATCGACCCGTACAGCGCGGAAGTGCTGGGCATGATCGGGCAGAAGATCGTGCCGGGCAAGCCCCTGCCCGACTGGAACAACGCCGCACAGGGGCAGCGCCAGATTGGCTCGACCATCAAGCCGCTGCTGTACACCACGGCCCTCTCGACTGGGCTGGACCAGACCCACCGTGAGGACGACAAGCCCATCACCTTCCCCTGCGAGAGCTGCAAGGGCGGGGTGTACAAGCCGCAGAACTTCGAGGGCCACACGACCTACCGCAGCATGACCATCCGCGAGGCGCTCGACCGTTCGCTGAACCTCGTCACCGTGCGCCTGGCCGACCGCATCGGCCTCCAGACCTTCTTCAATAAACTGCGGGAGCTGGGCGTGCCGCCGAACGACGGGACGGGCCTGGCCGCAGCGCTGGGGGCCGTCGAGACCACACCGGTGAAGATGGCCGCCGCCTACGCCCCCTTCGTGAACGGCGGGCTGTACCGCGCGCCCCGCTACATCAGCCGCGTGACCACCGCGCGGGGTGAGGTGCTGTACGACGC
Source organism: Deinococcus apachensis DSM 19763 (assembly GCF_000381345.1). NCBI lineage: Bacteria > Thermotogati > Deinococcota > Deinococci > Deinococcales > Deinococcaceae > Deinococcus > Deinococcus apachensis. The sequence goes on from NZ_KB906399.1 coordinate 341,567, forward strand.
GGCGAACGACCTCACCAAGCCCAAGCGGGTCTGGACGCCGCAGATCGCCTTCCTGGGCCTGGACATGATCCACGGCGTGGTGAACGACCTTACGGCGCCTCAGGGCGGTCTGGCGTGGCCCGCCAAGTTCGGCGACTGGGAAATCGCGGGCAAGACAGGCACCTCCAACGGCCCCAAGGACTTCTGGTTCGTGGGGACCACGCCCCTCTACACCGGAGCCGTGTGGGTCGGCAAGCAGCAGGGCGGCGAGATGCCCAGGACCGGCTACTACAGCGGCCTGGTAAACGCGCCCATCTGGCGCCGGATGATGGAGATCGTCCACGCGGGCAAGACACCAACCGCATTCACCCAGCCCCCCGGCATCACGTACGCGGAGGCGCCCGACCAGGGCTGGCTCCCCGGCGTGAAGGTCGCCATGCTCGACCCCAACTTCAAGACATCGACGACGGCCATCGAAGAGGACGCCGCCCCGCCCGTCGTCTACCGCGAGGCGGACTGGACGCCCGGCCAGGCGGACCCGCGCACCACGGTGGTCAGCCTCGACCGCACGACCGGGCGCCTGGCGACCGAGTTCACGCCGCCCGAGAACATCGTGCCCCGGCGTATCGCCATCGAGGACCTGCCCGCCTACGCTCCCGACCCGGACCCCGCCCCCCTATCCGACGAGAAGCCCGACCCGCAGGCGGTCAAGGCGATCCGCGCGCCCAGCACCGCGCCCGCGCCCAATTCCAAGGGCGAGGACGCGCCGTAAGCCACACCTCCCGTCAAGGCCCCCGCAGCGAGCGGGGGTTTTTCGCTGGACTTCCCTTCTCACCCGGCTGTCACGCAGGGGGCGGTGCTGGGCGCGCATCATGCCGGGGATGAAACGCGCGCCCCTGCTCACGCTGCTGCTGGCCCTGGGCACTCCCGCGGGTGCCCTCGTGCGGCTGGGTGACCCCCTGCCCACCCACCCCTGGAAGAGCGCCGACCGCGAACTGATCGTGGTCTACTCGCACGACTGCGGTGACCTGGGCGAGCTGTGGGGCGCCGTCCTCGCCGCCGGACTGCCCGTGCGCGCCGTGAACGCCGAAGACATTCCCGCCCCCGCCCCGAAAGGCGTCAATGTGTGGCGCGGCCCCGAGGCGACCGCCTTTGCCCGCGCGTTGCGCGTCGGCACTTACCCGGCCGTCCTCCTCGTGCGGGAGGGCCGGGTCCTCAACGCCTGGGAGGGGACCTTCGCGGGGGATCTGGGGCTGGCGGGGAAGGGCTGAGCGGGGCGCGCCTCGAAAATGGGTTGAAAGACCTGTAGAGGCACAGAGTAGGGCAAGCGGACGCTTGCTCCCCCCTCCCAGCCTCCCCCGCAGCGGGGGCGGAGTCACACCGCCAAAGCTTTAGCTCTTTTTAAAACCGTCTCCTGTGAACGCCCGATTTCCACCCTTGGACCGAGTTCGCACGGCCTTCACCACGCCTTGCTCGCGCAGCGAGACGGTGGGCCCGCGACTTAAAGAACGGCAAGATCAAACTTGGCGCGTTGAGAAAAGCGGCCACCGGCGCAATGGGCGAGCCCTTTGCCAAGCGCAGCGGAAAACTCCCCCCTACCCCCTCCGGGGATTAGATGGGTGGGGGCAAACCGCATCAAAATGCCCTGCCCCTCAAACCTCCGTTGGAAAGGGCCTTGTCCAGTCGCTGGCAGAGGGTTAACGCCCCCCCGCCCGCCGCTTCTCTGCCTGCACCAGCCGCACGAACCGCGCGAGGCGCGGCGCCCGGTTCCAGCGCTTGCGGTCCAGCCCCACCCGCCAGATGAACTCCACGCCCAGCTTGCGAGTCCAGGTGGGGGCGAGATCCGCAGTTCCCGCAAACACGTCAATGACGCCGCCACAGCCGATAATCACGGGAGCCCCCAGCACCTGCCGCCAGTACTGATTGAAGGTCTCCTGCCGCCCCGCGCCCATGCCCGTCAGGACGAGGTGCGCCTGGGAGGCACCCACGAGTTCGGCCACCCGCCTATCCTCGGGCAGGTCGAAGTAGCCGTGGTGGATTCCGGCAACCTGAATGCCGTAGTCGCGGACAGCATTCCGCGCGGCCTGCTCGGCGACACCGGGCTTGGCCCCCAGGAAGAACACCCGCAGGTCACCGCCGTGCCGCTCCATCAGGCCCTTCACGATGTCGTAGCCGGGGGCACGGGGCACCTCGCGGCCGTGCAGTTGCCGCGCGGCCCAGACGATGCCCACGCCGTCCGCAGTGACGAGGTCGGCCTCCTGGATGGCCCGCACGAACTCAGGATGGGTGCGCGACTGGACGATGAATTCGGGATTCAGCGTGACGACCGTGTGGGGGGTGCGCGGCGTGCGGAACATCCACTCGCCGAGGCGGTCGAGCGTTCCTGACAGCGTGATCACGTCCAGCGGCAGGTCGAACAGGGTGAGGCGCGGCTGGGCGGCGGGTTGGGGTGAAGCCATGCGTGGGGCGGATTGTAACACGGGGGGTGGGGCAGGTCGCCCCAGAGCACCTCATCCGGGGCCGCCCCCACAAAGTTAATGTGGCACACTATCCGCATGATGTCCGGGCCGTTTGGGGCGCTGCCGCACGAGGCACAGACGCAGGTGGTGGCCGCAGCGCGTGTGGGCCGCTGGGCGCGGGGAGGCCTGCTCTTTCACCCGGAGGACCCGGCCGAGACGCTGTTCGTCCTGACCCGCGGAAGCGTGAGGCTCTACCGGCTGGGCGCCGGGGCACGGGAGGTCACGCTGGACGTGCACGGCCCGGGCGACCTGCTGGGTACGGGGGCACTGCTCCCCGGCACCGCGTACGGGATGTACGCCGAGGCGATGGACGACACCGAGGCGCTGCTGCTGGGCCGCGAGACCCTCTCCCGGCTGACGCATGCCCATCCGGCGGTCGGCGTGGCCCTCACCGAGCAGGTCACCCGGCAGACGCGGGGGGTCCAGGAGCGGCTCTCGGCGCTGGTCTTCATGGAGGTGTCGCAGCGGCTGGCGCTCGCGCTCCTCACCCTCGCCGAGCGCGAGGGGCCGTGGCCCGACGGCGGCACGCTGGCCCTGCGCGAACGGGTGTCGCACCAGGATCTCGCCCACGTGGTCGGCAGCACGCGCGAGACGATCACCAAGCTGCTGGGTGATTTCCGGGCGCGCGGGCTCCTGGACCTGGGCTACCGCCGGATCATCCTGACCGACCGCGCGGGCCTGATGACGGCGGCGCGCGAGCCGCTGCGGTAGGGTTGATGGAGGGACGCTCCAGACGCCCCGCGTGAAAACGCTCTAGGCTGGGGCCGATGTGGAAGATGGTGGAGCTTTGAGGGCGACGAGGAGCATCGCGGCGGCATACCGGGCGGGCGACCTGCCCGGCTTTTTCCGGCTGGGGCCGGGTGAGCTGGCGGCGGCGGCCAGTGAGACCAGGCCCGACGTGGACCGCGCCGCCCTGGCCGACGCGCTGCGCGCCTACCACCGCGACCTGGGCACACTGGACCCAGGGGTAGAGGCCATGCTCGCCCGCCTGGCCCACCCCGCCTCCCGGGTGGTCGTGACCGGGCAGCAGGCGGGGCTCCTCACCGGCCCGGCCTACAGCGTCCACAAGGGCGCGGACGCGGCGCTCCTCGCCCGCGGTCTTGACCGGGAGGACGCCCCGGTCGTCGCCATCTACTGGGTCGCCAGTCAGGACCACGACGCGGCGGAGGTCGCCTCCACCACCCTGCTTGACCACGCCGAGGAACTGCACCGCCTGACACTGGACCTGCCGGTGGGGGTGCCAGTGGGCCGGGTGCCGTGGCGGGCGGAGTGGACGGACGAGGTCCACGCTCTGCTGGACGGTTTCGACACGGCGCCCGAGTACCGCGAGGCGATGCGGGCGCGGGTGGAGCGGGCCTTGAAGGGTGGGGGCAGCTACGCCGACATGTTCGCCCGCATGATCCACGGCCTGCTCTCCCCCGCCGGGCTGCTCGTGCTCGACCCGCTGCACCCGGCCCTCGCGGCGCTCATGGCCCCCACCCTGGCCCGCGAGCTGGCGCGGCCCCTGGTAGGCCCAGCGCGAATCGAGGCGGCGGCGGCGCGGCTGGAGGCCGAGGGCTTCACCCCCCAACTGCGCCGCCCGGCGGGAGCCACGAACCTCTTTCTTGAGGAGGAGGACGGCGGGCGGCGGCTCCTAAGGCTGGACGGGCGAAAGTTCAGCACCGACACACGCACGTATACCCGGGAGGAGGTGCAGGCCATCCTGGAGACCGGCCCCTCACGCCTCACCCCGGCGGCGGGCCTGCGCCCGGTCGTGCAGGACGCGCTGCTGCCCACGCTCGCCTTTGTGGTCGGGCCGGGCGAGATCGCCTACGGGGCGCAACTCGCGGAGGTGTACGAGTTGCACGGCCTGCATCAACCCTTGCTCTGGCCGCGCCTGAGCGTGACGTGGCTGGAGCCGAACGTGGCGCGGCTGCTCACGCGGCTGGGGGCGACGGCGGCGCAGGTGCAGGCCGACCCGGAGGGGATACTGGGCCGCGCGCTGGCCCGGGAACGGGGAGCGGCGGCCGTCTCCACGGAGCGGCTGGAGGCACTGGACGCCGAGTTGCGTGCCCTTGCCAACAACCTCGCCGCCCTCGACCCGACGCTGGTGGGCGCCGCCGAACGCACCCGCAGCCGCACGACCGCTCGCCTCGCCCACCTCCAGACCCTCGCCGCCCGCGCCCTGGCCCGGCAGGAGGACGACCGGACGCGGCAACTCACGCGCCTGAAGCTGCACCTGCTGCCCAATGGGGTGCCCCAGGAGCGCGAGATGAACTTCCTGACCTTCCTGCTCAAGCACGGGGAGGCGCCGCTGAGGACCCTGCTCAGCCTCGCGCCGGGGACACAGGCGGAGTTGCCGATTCCCTGATGGTCAGGGAATGACCTGGGGTTCCGTGGCGCTCTCGCCGTACTCCAGGCTGTCCAGCAGGCACAGGGCGAGGGCTTCCAGGGCCGCCCGCCGCTCGCCAGGTGCGGGGGCGTTGAGGGCGACGTTGAGGTAGTCGGCGGCGGGGGCATCGCGTGCCACTAAGTCGATCAACCAGTGGCGCGGTTTGACCTCCCACCTGCCATGCCCGGTAAAGCGCACGGACCAGACGCCCGACGGCAGAGGCGGCCTGATGGGTGTGCATGGGTGTTCCGAGCATTCCACGCGCCTCGACCACTTCATCTACCAAGAAATGCCGCTCGGCGGGAGTGAGGGGACGGGGCACGGGGCCAGCCGCATACAGGGCTCGGGCCTCGGCCACCAGGGCGTCCAGATCGGGATGCGGCACCAGCACGCGGCCCTGGGCGAACATGGCGATGGCAGCGTGATCGGGCTCCGCGAACATCGCCCGGACTTTCCGCATTGGATTGTGGAAAGCCTCGACCGGCACCCCCTCCACCACGAAGCTGCCCCGCCAACGTTCATTCCCCGTCACGAGGGCATGCAGGTCCAGGTCGCTGTGGGCATCAGCCTCTCCCCGGGAGACGCTGCCGCACCACAGGACGGCGTAGACACCGGGTGTAGCGGTGACGCGGGCGAGCGCGTCGGGCAGGGCGGCTTCCAGACGAGGCTGGGCAGCGGGGTCAAGCATCGCCCCAGCTTAGTGTCACCCTTACGCCGTCGCGTACTCCTCCGTGGGCAGCCACTCCACCTCTACCCCCTGCTCGCCCAGCCACTCGGGAACGCTGTAGCGGGCGCGGGCCAGGCCGGAGAGGACTCGGTGGGCGGTCGTCACGGCGTGGCGGAGTTCGCCGTCGCTGATAAAGCCCGCCTCATGGGCGGCAAGCAGTTCCTCGGTGTCCACGATCTCGGCGGCCATGCCGTCGTGGACCAGGATGTCGAGGTAGTGGTCACGCACCGTCCAGAGGTCGCCCGACCGGGTGATCGTGGCGACATCAATGTAGTAGTCGTGTTCGCGCGGGCCGTGGAAATCGTAGCGGCAGACAACAATCCCCAGGGTGGGGAGCAGGTGCGCCTGCCAGTGCCGGATGCGGGGGTGAGCGACAAAGTCCCGCGCGACAAAGAGGCCTTGCCCGTGCTCACAGTACGTGTGGACGGGGCGGAGGCCGGTGTTCGTGTGATGTCGCCGCGCCGCCACCTCGTGCCGCTCTGTTTTGACAGGTTCCGCTCCGGGCATGAACTACCGTACCGGATCAGCCCCCCCTCCGGGCGTAAAGTTTGTCTCAACCCAGGCTTCACGAAACGGCAACCGTCAGCCCACGCCGGACTCAGAGGACGGGCAGGGCGGGCAGGCGGTCGAACCCTTCCGGCACGAAGAGGCTGCCCTCGGTGGTGCCCTGGTCGGAGAGGGCCTGCAAACGGGTTTCAAGCGCCGCCGCGTTCAGCTCCCCCGCCAGGAAAGCCTGGTGGGCGCGGATCACCTCGCGGACCCCCTTAGGCGACTCGTGGACGAATTCCAGGCGGAAGTCGCGTAGACCCGCCTCCAGCCACTCCGTCAGGTGCGTGCCCGCGACCTGCGGGCGGCCCTCGAACACGGTGTTGCGGCAGCCCACGTCGGCCATGACGGGATGGGCGATGCCCCGCTCGTCACGCAGGGCGACCCGGTGGGACTCGCAAGGGTGGCCGCAGTTGGTGTAGTCGGTGCCCTGCGACAGGAAGCGGCAGAACACGCAATGCTCGGTGTGGAAGACGGGAAGGTGCTGGTAGGCGATAACCTCCAGCCGCTCCGGCCCGACCAGCGCGGCGAGTTCGGTGACCTGGCGGGCGTTCAGGTCATGGGTGGGCGTCACGCGGTTCAGCCCGAGGTCGAGGAGCGCGCGGGTCGTGAGGACGTTGGCCGCGTTGAGGCTGAAGTCGCCCGTAAGCGCAGGGCGGTCAGGCGTCTCCTGCAAGCCCTCCAACAGGCCGCCCGAGCGCACCAGGATGTCCGCATTCAGCGACAGCAGGAACTTCTGGAGATTCTGCTCCGTGGGCTTAAGGATGCGGGGGCTGGCGACCCGTACGGGAATGCCTGCCTCGCGGACCCGCTCGACGCTGGGCTTGAGGCCGTACAGCTCCAGGTAATCGAGCGTGACCGAGTCGGGCCGCTCGGCGAGGGCCGCGTCCAGTTGCTCGGGGGTGCGAACGAGGACGTGGAGGCGGGGGTGTGCGCTGTTTGTCACGGGTTGAGGCGCGGTGACCTCCTGCAACACATCGTCCAGCCGGGGGGTGATGCGGCGCTCGGGGGCCATCCCACGCAGGGCTGTGAGCTGTTCGACCGCCCCGCGGCGCAGGGCGTTGAGGGCCGAAATGGGCAGGAAGCCTGGGCCAGAGAGGCCCACCTTCAGACCCGCCAGGTGATAGCCCGTACCCCCTAGTTTGCCGAGCTGCTCACGCAGGCCCGCCTCGTCCAGTCCCCGGTTGCGAGCGGGCTGGAGAGGGTCGGGCAGGGTCACGGTGACGCTTCTCCCCTGTTCATCCGTCAGAGTGAGGGCAGGCAGCTCAGCGACATGGCCGTGGAAATGGGCGGTGACGGGGCGAGTGTGGAGGGGGTCGTTCGCCTCCAGCAACGGCTTGACCCGGGCGCCCAGCGTGGGATCGTGGGTGCGCCACACCGGGTCGCCAACCCGCACCCGGGAGGGGTCCACCGCGCCGCGCCCGAAGCGCAGTTCGGCCGTCTCGCCGGGCCGCACCGCCTCTATCTGCCGCCCGCGCTGCCACAGGCCGTACAGGAAGCCGCCCTCCTCGCGGCCCTCGGGGGTGCGCCAGTTGGCGGGGTCGAAGACCAGGCCGTCGCCCGGCTTCACCCCCTCCGAGAGTTCGACGAGGACGCCGCGCTCGGTGGTGCCGCGCACAGTTCCGACGCGCACGCCCCGATGACGCGGCGCCCGCCCCCGCACGACCTGCTGGTGATTCGTTCCACTGATGAAGTGCGGTCCCAGCCCGCGCGAGTACACCTGCTCCAGGTCACGCTCCTCCTGCGGGGTCACGCTCAGGGGCAGGCCCGCCCACGCCTCGTCCACGGCCTTGCGGTAGGCGGCGGTCGTCAGGGCCACGAAGTCGGCATCCTTATAACGGCCCTCGATCTTCAGGCAGTTCACGCCGAGGTTGACGAGATCAGGCACCTGATACAGGGCATACAGGTCGCCGGGCGAGAGCAGGTAACGCGAGTCGCCGAGGTCACGGTGAACCCCGTCCACCAGCAGCTCGTAAGGCAGGCGGCAGGCTTGGGCACATTGGCCGCGGTTGGCCGAGCGTCCGCCCCACGCCTCAGAGGAAAAGCACTGCCCCGAGTAGCTGACGCACAGCGCCCCGTGGACGAAGGTCTCCAGCTCCACGTCCGTTGCCGCCGCGATGCGCCCGATGTCCCGCAGCGACAACTCGCGGCCCAGCACCACCCGGCTCGCCCCGAAGCGGCGGGCGAGTTCGGCACCCTCGGCGGAGGTAATGCTCATCTGGGTGGAGCCGTGGATGGGGAGGTCGGGGCAGATTTCGTGCGCCAGCCGCGCGACTCCGTGGTCCTGCACGATGATCGCGTCCACGCCCGACTCGGCGAGGTGCATGAGTTGCCGCTCGGCCCCCCGCAGCTCCCGGTCGAACACCAGGATGTTGAAGGTCACGAAGCCCAGCACCCCGCGCTCGTGCAGCGCCCGCATGAGGTCGGGCAGTTCCTCGTTCGTGAAGCCCACCTTTGCCCGCGCGTGAAAGCCCTCGACCCCGAAGAACACGGCGTCCGCCCCGGCCTCGACCGCCGCGCGCAGTTGCGGCCAGCCTCCAACGGGGCTCATCACTTCGGGTTTCACGCGCACTCTGAGCATAGCGCGCCAGTTTAGCCCAGGGGCCGGGGGCCGAGCGTGACCGAGGGAACGGGACAAGGCCACCGCAACGTTGGGTTCTGGCAGGGCATGCTGCGGTCGACCCCTCAGTCAACTCCCCTGAGAACTCTTGATGTGCAATACGGAGAACAACGTTTGATACGAGGTTTTTTCTCCCTCCCTCCTTGTGGGGGACTCGCAGAGCTGCTTGCAGAGGGCCGGGGAGGGAGTGGTCCTCTTGCCAGACAACGAAAATCCACCTCGCCCAGCTTCTCATTTCGCATCAAGCGTTGAGAGGGGGGCCAGGTCCGCCCTTCACCTGTCAGGAGTCCGAGGCTCTGCCAACCGCGCAAGTTTACGGTGGCCCTGGAGTACAGGAGGTTCAGGCTCAGGAGAGCGTGCCGCTACCGCCGAGGTGGGGGGACTCAGCGCCGAACTCCCCAGTCGGTGAAGCGCGTCCCGGAGCTCAGATTCCGGCTGGTCCGTTAACCCCGGTGAAGCGGCAAAGGCAACTCCGTTCTGGGCTCCGTAAGGCTTCCTTACTCCCGCCGGTCGGGTTTCACCGTTCTTGCGGCACTGTTCGTCTTACAGCACTGCGCGACCGGAATTCTTCTCAGCCTGCTCGAAGTGGGACGGCGGGCTCGACCTCCACCCGGTTGCGCCCGTGGTGCTTGGCGCGGTAGAGCAGGGTGTCGGCACGTTCCAGCGCTGTGGCCCCGTCCTCCAGGTCGACCAGGCCAGCCGAGAGTGTGACGAGCAGCCGGGGCAAGCCCGCCCGGCGCCCCACCTGCTGCGCGACCTGTCGCCGCAGGTCCTGGGCCAGCGCCACTGCCTGGGCAGGCGCCAGCCCGCAGAGCAGGACAGCGAATTCCTCCCCCCCGAAACGGTAGACCTGCCCGCCCTTCCCCACGACCTCGCGCAGCACGGCGGCGACCGCTTTCAGCACGAGGTCTCCCCCGGCGTGGCCGTAGGTGTCGTTGACCGCCTTGAAGTGGTCAAGGTCGAGCAGCAGCAGATGGGTGCCGGGAACCGGCCGCGCCAGCGCCTCGTCAAGGGCACGCCGGTTGCCCAGGCCGGTCAGCTTGTCAGTGTAGGCGAAGTCGCGCAGCACGTTCGCCTGCTCCGAGGCCCGCAGTTCCGTCAGCACGATGGTCTGTGCGGCCACGGTTCCTATGCCCTGGGCGGCGGTGATCAGCAGTACGCTGGCGACCGCCAGCGAGGCGTCTTGGGTGATCAGCAGGGCTCCCAGGGCCAGCGGCACGTTTGCCCCGGCGAACAGGACGAAGGGCTGCCACCAGGGCACGCCGCGCGTCTGTGCCGAGCCGCTGACCCGTCGCCGCAGGAGGGTGAAGAGGCCCACCACCAGCGCCAGATGCAGGACCTGCACGGCGCCCGCCCCGCCCCCCTGCCACAGCGCATAGACCATCAGCGGCAGGGCGACCGTCACCCCGGCTGGCCCACCCCCGCCGATGGTCGCCAGCGCCACCGGCACCGCCCGCAGGTCCAGGGACGCGCCGCCCTGCAAGGGAACAGCATTGGCGATCAGGATGAAGCTGCTGAGGGTGGTCAGCAGGGCGCGCAGCGCGATCTGGCTCCACAGCCGGGGCAGGACCAGGGTCCGTAGCGTCCAGCCGATCACGAGGGTGACCGTACACAGCACGCAGAAGTTCAGGAACAGGTCGTTCAACATAAAGGCGTTGCCAGTGCCCGCAGGGTAGACGCGGCAGCATCACACTTCCATCACAGGCAGTCACGGCCTGTCACACGGACCGCGCCCCTATGAAAGACCGACCTTCCCTTTCAGCAATCGACTCCTCACCAGTCAGTGGTGCGGACAGTTTTGGCACCCTCCCAGGAGCAAAACTCCGGGAGCAGGGCTGAGACGCAATTTTTAGCGCCTCCCCCTTGACTCGCAGAGCTGCTTGCAGAGGGGGGGCTGGGTGGGGGTGAGCGGGCAGCCCTCAGTGCACCGGAATCTCAAGGCCCTACACAACTGTCCGTGCCATTGGTACTGGGGAAATCAGCCGCAACCGCGGACGCGAAGGCGTCCCTGCACCCCGGGAGCCAGGCCCTATTCCAGCGCCCCGTTCAGCTCGTCCCTCAGCCGCCGCGCCGCCTCCCGGCTCGCCGCCACGCTCAGTCCGTCGGCGTACTGGACGGCCCGGCTCGCGCTCGCCAGGGCTCCGGTGCCCCCAGGATGGAAGGCCGGGGCCAGCCCCGCCGCCGTCCCACCCTGCACCCCCAGGCCGGGGAGCAGCAGTAGGGCACGGGGCATCAGCGAGCGGAAGAGGGCGAGGTCCTGCGGGTGGGTCGCGCCGACCACCGCGCCCACACTGGCGTATTCCCCCTCCTCCTCGTCGCCCAAGCGCGCGACCTCCACCGCCACGCGCTCGCTGACCCCCTGGCCCTGGACGTCGGCCTGGTCGGGGTTACTCGTCTTCACCAGGACGAAAATTCCGCCGCCGTTTGCCCTGGCCGCCTCCACAAAGGGGGTTAACGTGCCGAAGCCCAGGAAGGGGCTCACGGTCAGGGCGTCCCCCGCGTGCGGCCCAGCCAGCCAGCCCCGCGCGTAGGCCTCGGCGGTCGAGCCGATATCACCGCGTTTGCCGTCGAGGATCACGGGCAGGCCCAGCAGGCGGGCGGCAGCGCAGACCTCCTCCAGCAGCGTGAAGCCTGGCACCCCCAGCGCCTCGAAGAAGGCGAGCTGCGGCTTGACGCAGGCGGCGAAGGGGGCGGTGGCCTCCAGCACGTCCAGTGTGTTCTCCCGGAGGTGGGTGAGGTCGCGGTAGGCGTCCGCCCGGGGGTCGAGGCCCACGCACAGCCGGGTCCGGAGGTGGCGGGTGCGGTCGGTGACGGCGGCGGCAAAGGTCATCCGGGCGAGGCTAACACGCGCCACGCGGCCCTCACGAGGTCGGCGTTATCGGCAGCCAGGGTCCCGTCCGGCCGGGTGAGGGTGTCCTCCAGGCCGATGCGGGTGAAGAGGCCCCGGCGGCCCGCCTCGCGCACGAGGGGCCATGCGCTGCGACCCAGGCCGTGCAGCAGGCGGGGCAGGGTCACTCCGGCCTCGTCCAGCAGGGCCAGGACGGCCGCCGCCTCCGGCAGCACCGCCTCCGCGGATTGATCGGGGAGTTCGACGAGGACCCGCAGCACCCGGTCCTGGTCCGGCCAACTCAGGAACGCCCGCGCGGCCCCCACGTTCCAGAGGCCCGCCTCGACCCCCACGCCGAGGCCCAGCAGCGTCCCGGCCAGGCTCTCGGCGTGCGGCTCGTGCCAGTTGACCGAGATGAAATCGGGAAGGACCGTCCAGGCGCGGGTGGCGGCGAGTTGCGCGGCCACGTCGGGCAGAATCCAGAAGCCGCTGGAGATGCCGACCTGAACGCCTGGGCAGGCAGCGCGCACGGCATTCAGCACGTCAGCGACGACCCCTGCCTCCAGCGACTCGCGGCCCTGGCTGTCGCACGGATGCAGGTGCAGGGCTCCGGCGCCCGCCGCGACGGCTCCACGCGCTGCCTCCGCAAGCTGGGCCGGGGCCACGGGCAGGGCTGGGTGGCTTCCCACCGGGCGACCCCCATTCAGGCAGGCTTTCAGAAGCATGGCCCGAGCGTACCCCGGCGCTGCTACCCTCCCCCCATGACCTTTTCCATCGTGGGCCGGGACCCCGCCACCGGGGACCTGGGCGTGGCCGTGGCGAGCAAGTTCCTGGCGGTGGGCGCCCTGGTGCCCTTCGCGCGCTCGGGGGTGGGCGCGGTCGCCACCCAGAGCTACGTGAACCCAAATTTCGGGCCGGAGGGGCTGCGGCTCCTCACCTCGAGGCTGGGGCCGGAGGAAGTCGCCGCCGAGTTCCAGGCCACCGACCCCGACATCGCCCAGCGGCAGTTCGGCATTGTGGGAGCGGACGGGCGTAGCGCGACTTACAGCGGGGCGGGGTGCCACTCGTGGGCGGGCGGCTATACCGGGCCGGATGTGGCAATCCAGGGCAACATCCTGACCGGGCCGGAGGTGGTGGACGCGATGCTCGTGGCGTGGGAGGCGGGGGCGGGGCAACCTCTTCCCCACCGGCTGCTGGGGGCGCTGCGGGCGGGGGATGCGGCAGGCGGGGACCGGCGCGGGCGGCAGTCGGCGGCCCTGCTGTGCGTGGGCCCGGGAAGGGGCTACGGCGGCCTGACGGACGACTGGGTGAACCTGCGCGCCGACGACCACCCCGACCCCTGCGCCGAGGTGGAGCGGCTGCTGGGCATCCACGACCTGCTGTTCGGGCGGCCCGCGACGACCCGAGAACTGGACGAGGAGGAGCTGGGCTGGCTGCGCGCCCTGCTGATCCACGAGGACTACGCGACCTCGCTGCCCGGCGGCCCCTGGGACCCGGAGACGGAGGCGGCAGCCTGGGCGCTGTACGGCACCGAGAACCTGGAGGAACGCTGGGTGCCAGGCGGTCGCTTCGACCCGGTGGCGCTGGCGTACCTGCGGGAACGCTTCGGGGAGTGAGAAAAGGCCGTCAGCGGTCAGAAAGCAGGCCTGGATCTCCACCGAGGACAACGCTCTTGTGCCCCTCCCTCTTGCTGACCCTCTCCCCTCGTGGGAGAGGGCCTGATGCAGCCAGGGGTGAGGGGCGCGCCACCGGCAACCTCAGCCCGTCAGGCCAGCTTCCAGAGCTGGAACCGAATGGAATTAAACGCCTGGCCAGAAAGGGCTTCTTTGGCTGACGGCTGACCGCTGAAAGCTGATAGCCTCCTCCCATGCGCCTCTCGGCCACTGATGTCTATGCCTTCCAGGCGCTCGGCTTCCTGGGTACCCAGGAACCCACGCGCTGGGTGTCGAGCGAGGAGATTAGCGAGGCGACGGGGGTCCACCGCCCCTACCTGGTCCGCATCCTGGCGGCGCTCAGCAACAAGGGCATCGTGAAGAGCAAGAAGGGCATCGGCGGGGGATACGCCCTGAGCCGCAAGCCCCGGCTGATCTCGCTGTGCGAGGTGGTGCGCGCCATCGACGGCCCGGTCGCGCCCCTCTCGTGCATCAGCCTGAACTGGCACGAGCCCTGCGTGGAGGAAGACCGCTGCCACGCCCGCGCCACGCTCTACACCCGGATGCGCGACGCGATGCTCGCCGTCCTCCAGGAATTCAGCGTGGAAGACTTGGTGACCGACGCGCGGCAGGGCGTGAGTTACGGTCACTGCCTGGGCCACCTGCTCAAGCCGAATGCGTAGGGGAAGCTAGCGCAGGGCTTGCCCCCGGGAGCCGTGCACCCTCTCCACGCGCGCGACCCGGAGGCGTTGACGCCCGACACGAGCTTGTTCGTGAGGTCCCGGGTTAGGGCCTGGGCTCGGGAGGTAAACACCGCCACCGCCGCAACGAGGACCGTGAGGGCGAGGGCGGGCAGCGGGCCGGAGTGGCGTTCGGGCGGGCCATGGCGATGGGTCCTCCTGTAGCGTCAAAAGCTGCTCAGGTGACAGTGTCGAATGAGGATTCGGTGAGTGACCGCATAGGCCCCCAACCGGCGGTTATCGAGACAACCGGAAGAAAGTCTCTTGTATTGGCCGCCAGATCAGATTACCTTTTTTATCAATGATTACTCGTCCCGCCCCCTGCCCCACGCGAATGTCTCGGCGACGCCGCTGACTGGCCCCCTCCAACTTCCTTCCCTCGCACGACCCCACGGAGCCCGCACATGAGCGACCTTGAAGCCCTGAAAAAAGAAGTTCCGCCGTTCCAGATTTTCGACCTGATCCCCCAATACGCCGCGCAGGGCTTCGTGAACCCCGAGCACGTCGACCTGCTCAAGTGGGCGGGCGTGTACCCGCAGCGCCCGCAGGAGGACGGCTACCTGATGATGCGCGTCAAGGTGCCGACTGCCGAGTTCTCCTCGGACACGCTGCGCGTGGTCGCGGGCATCTCGGAGGACTTCGGACGCGGCTTTCTCGACGTGACCGACCGCCAGGCCTTCCAGTTCCACTGGCTGCGGATTCAGGATGTGCCGCAGATTTTCGACCGGCTGGAACCCATCGGCCTGCACACGAAGGGGGCTTGTGGTGACACCGTGCGCGCCGTGATCGCCTCGCCCCTCGCCGGACTCGACGCCCGGGAGATTATCGACGTGCGGCCCATCGCTGCCGGGATGGAGGGGACGCTGAGCGGCAACCCCGACTTCCAGGACCTGCCGCGCAAGTTCAAAATTTCGATCACTGCCACGCCCGAGCTGGAGGGCATCCACATGATCAACGACATCGGCTTCCTGGCCCATCGGGTGGACGGGGAGGTCGGTTTCGACGTGTGGGTGGGCGGCGGCCTGGGCGCCTTGGCACACCTCGCCAAGCGGCTGGGCGTCTTTATCAAGCCGGAGGAAGTGGTGGAGGTTGGACGCGCCATCGCCGCCGCGTACCGCGATCACGGCTACCGGGTGAGCCGCAAGAAGAGCCGCTTGAAGTTCCTCATCAAGGACATCGGCGTGGAGAAGTTCCGCGAGATCGTCGAGACGGAGTACCTGGGCCGCAGGCTCACGGATGGCCCCGCCGCACCCGTCGCCCGTTTCGGCGGCAACGACGTGCTGGGCGTCAACCCTCAGGGTGATGGCCTGAATTACGTGGTCGTGGCGACGACGGTGGGCCGCATCGACCCCTTCAAGGCGCGCAGGCTCGCTGACCTCGCTGACCATTACGGGAAGGGCGTGCTGCGGACGACCGCCTTCCAGAACATGATGATCCCGCACGTGCGCTCGGAGGACGTGGCCGAGCTGACCGCCGAGCTGGAAGCCATCGACCTCGCGCCGAAGACCACGTTGCGGGGCACCACCATCGCCTGCACCGGCACCCAGTTCTGCCGCCTCGCGCTGACGGAGACCAAGGCGCGGACCGCCAACCTCGTGGACCATATCGAGGCGAAGTTCGCCGACCTGGACGTGCCCTTCACCATCAACCTGACGGGCTGCTCGAACGCCTGCACCCGCTATCAGGTCGCCGACCTGGGCTTTATGGGCGCGTTGCGCGGCGAGGAGGAGGTCTACAACGTCCACCTTGCCGGAAGCATCGGGCAGGCGCAGCGGACGGGCGACAAGCTCAAGGGCTTCGTGCCCGCCGTGCGACTCAACGAGTACACCGAGGCGGTGCTGACGGACTTCCGCAATGGCAAGCTGCCGGGCGAGAGCTTCGTGGAGTACGCCGACCGGGTCGGGCACGAGCGTTTTGCGCCCGATGCGATCCTGAGGCCGGAGCGCGAGGTTGTGGGCGCATGACCGCAACCCTGAACCGCCCCGGGGTCGAGACAGGCCGGGTGGTCTGGTTCACTGGCCTGTCGGGCGCGGGCAAGAGTACGCTGGCGAGCGCGTTGTATACCGAGTTGGTGGCGCGCGGCGCACAAGTGGAACTCCTCGACGGCGACGCCGTGCGTGAGAACCTGAGCAAGGGGCTGGGCTTCACGAGGGCCGACCGCGACACGAACGTCCGCCGTATCGCCTTCGTGGCCGGGCTGCTCGCCAAGCATGGCGTGACCGTCCTTGTGAGCGCGATCAGCCCCTATGCGGACACCCGGCGCGAGGTGCTGAGTACCCTGCCCAACGCCAGCGAAGTCTTCGTGGACGCGCCCCTGGAGGTCGTCACCGAGCGCGACGTGAAGGGCCTGTACCTGAAGGCGCTGGCGGGCGAGATCCCGCACTTCACGGGCGTCTCCGACCCCTACGAGGCGCCCGAGACGCCCGACCTGCACCTTCGCACCGACCACATCAGTGTGGAGGACGGCGTGAGGCAACTGCTCGCGCACCTGGGGTACGGGGCATGACGGCGCTGGGGAATCGGCCTGGGGGGCGGACGTTGGGGCAGGATGGCGCAGCGCTGACCACCGAGCCGCGTGCTTCCCTTGAAGTGGCCGGGCACCGGGACAGCACGGCGCCCGACTTCACCCCCGATACCGACCCCCTCGACGTGATCCGCTGGACCCTCTCGGCCCACCCCGACCTGCTGATGCCGAGCGCGTTCAACCTTAACGGCGTGGTGCTGCTCGACCTCGCCGCGCGGGCGGGCTACCGGGGCGAGGTCGTGTTCGTGGACACCGGCTTCCATTTCCCCGAGACGTTGCAAACGCGGGACCGCCTCGCCGCGCGCTACCCGGAGATGACCTTCGTGACGCTGAACGCGGGCGCGCACCCCGAGGACGGCCAGACGCCCCCCGACCTCTACGCCTCCGACCCGGACGCCTGCTGCGCGGTGCGGAAGGTCGCGCCTCTTCAGGCGTACCTGCGGGAGAAGGCCCCCTCTGCCCTGCTCAACGCCCGCAGCCGGGACCAGGCCGCGACCCGCGCCGACATCCGCTTTGTCGAGACGGGCGGGGCACGCGTCAAGGTCAATCCGCTCGCCCACTGGGCGCGCGAGCGGCTGGAGGCCTACGCGCGGGAACACGCCCTGCCCGTCAACCCGCTGTACTGGGAGGGCTTCCTGTCCGTGGGCTGCTGGACCTGCACCCGCGCCGTCCGCCCCGGTGAGGACGCCCGCGCGGGCCGCTGGGCGGGGAAGGGCAAGACCGAATGCGGGTTGTGGGCAGGGGAGAACCGGCTTTAACCTTTTTCCTGCCCCAAAAGTTGACCAACTTCATCCACTACCTTTTCGAAAGGCCCGCCATGACGATCCTGCCCGACCCCTCCCCCATCCTCCTTCCCGCGCCGCTGGGCGGCACCCTGGTCAGCGGCGTGCAGCGGCCCGGCCTTGATTTCGACCCGGCCGAACTCGCGGGCCTGCCCCGGCTGGAACTCTCCGACCGCGCCTACGCCGACCTGGAAATGCTGGCGACGGGGGCCTACTCCCCGTTGACGGGCTTTCTGGGCGAGGGGGACTACCTCAGCGTGATCGAGCACCTGCGGCTGGCGAACGGCACGCCCTGGAGCATCCCGATCACGCTTCCGGTGGGCCGCGAGGAGGCGGGGCAGTACGCGGGGCGCGTGGTGCTGACGCGCCAAGGAGAGGCGGTCGGCACGCTGGACGTGCAGGAACGCTTCGAGGCCCGCAAGGGGCTGGAGGCGCGCGAGGTCTACCTCACGGAGGACGCCGCGCACCCCGGCGTGGCGGCGCTCTACGCGCAGGGGGACGTGAACCTGGCCGGGCCCGTCACCTTGTTCGAGGTGCCGCGCGGCGCCTTTCCCCACCACCACCGCACCCCGTCCGAAGTCCGGGCGGTGATCGAGGCCCGGGGCTGGCGCACGTCGGTGGCCTTTCAGACCCGCAACCCGATCCACCGGGCGCACGAGTACCTGCACAAGGTCACGCTGGAACTCGTGGACGGCCTGCTGCTGCACCCGCTCGTCGGGCAGACGAAGGGGGACGACGTGCCCGCCGACACCCGCGTGAAGGCGTACGAGGTGCTGCTGGACCGCTACTACCCGCAGGCCCGCACGCTGCTGAGCGTGTACCCCGCCGCCATGCGGTACGCCGGGCCTCGTGAGGCGATCCTGCACGCGCTCTCCAGGCGCAACTACGGGGTGACGCACTTCATCGTGGGGCGAGACCACGCCGGAGTCGGCAACTACTACGGCACCTACGACGCCCAGGAAATCTTTTCGGCCTACACCCCCGAGGAACTGGGCATCCGCATCCTGAAATTCGAGCATACCTACTACTGCGGGGCGTGCGGGCAGCTCGTCAGCCCGCGCACCTGCCCACACGGCAGCGAGCATCACCTCGTGCTGAGCGGCACGAAGGTGCGCGAGAAGCTGCGTGCCGGAGAGGGTTTGCCCGCCGAGTTCACCCGCCCCGAGGTCGCCGAGGTGCTGCGCGGGGCGTACACCGCTCAGGGTTAAGCCCGTCCCCCTCAGAAGCTGCATCCGGGCCTCACCGGGGCCGTGTTCACTGACTCTATCCACCGGAGGGACGAATGACCCGAACACTGACCATCCTGACCGCCGCCGCACTCCTCACGCCCACCGCCCAGGCGCAGAACGCCACGACCGTCCGCCTGGGCTTTTTCCCGAACCTCACCCACGCGCCCGCGCTCGTAGGGCTGGAGAAGGGGTACTTCCAGAAGGCGCTGGGCAGCGCCAAGCTCGACTCCCGGGAGTTCGTCTCGGGCACCACCCTGATGGAGGCCTTCGCGGCGGGGCAGATCGACATCGCGTATGTCGGCCCCGGCCCGGCCATCAACGGCGCGGCGCGGGGGATGCCCCTCCAGATCGTTGCCGGGGCGAGCGAGGCGGGGGCGGTGCTCATCGCCCGCAAGGACAGCGGGATCAGGACGTACAAGGACCTTGCCGGGAAGCGGGTAGCGGTGCCGAGCCTGGGGAACACGCAGGACATCAGCTTGCGGCACCTCCTGAAGGAGCAGGGCCTGAAGGCGCAGGCGGACGGGGGCAACGTCACCGTGACGCCCGTTGCCCCCGCCGACGTGATCGCGGCCTTCGCGGCGGGGCGGGTGGACGCGACCCTCGTCCCCGAACCTTGGGGCGCGGTGCTGGAGGCGCAGGGCCACCGGTTGATCGGCAACGAGAAGACGGTGTGGCGCGGGGGACAGTACCCCACGACCATCGTGATCGTGAATACCAAGTTCGCCCAGGCGAATCCGGCCCTGGTGACCGCCTTCCTGAAGGCGCACGCGGATGCCGTCGCCTACCTGAACAAGAGCCCCGCCGCCGCACGGACGGTCGTCAACAACGAGCTGGAGAAGCTGACCGGGCAGAAGGTCGACCTGCGCGTCCTCCAGCGGGCGATGGTTCGCACCCGCTTCACGACCCGCGTGGACCTGGACGCCCTGAACGACTACGCCGCCCTGAACGTGGAGGCCGGGTACGCCCGCAACGTGCCGGACTTGAAGGCCTTCCTCCTGCCCAGCCTGTTGAAGTGAGGCCATGACGACGGTTTCCCCCGCGAACCCCGCCGCCGCGCCCCGCCGCGCCTCCCGCTGGCGGATGCTGCTGTGGCAACTTCTGGGCCTGCTGCTGCTGCTCGCCCTCTGGTGGCTGGTGACCGACGTGCTCCGGCTCTACCCGCCCTACGTCTTCCCCAGCCCGCGGGCGGTGTGGACCGAGATCAGCTACGGCCTGTGGGGAACTGGGCCGCAGGACGGGAAGCTGCTCGCCGCCATCGGCAACAGCCTGCGCAGGGTGCTGGTGGGCTACGCGATTGCTGTGCTGCTGGGCGGCCTGGTCGGCCTGCTCATGGGCGCGTGGCGACTCCTGCGCGAGACGGTCGGAGCCTACCTCACCGGCATTCAGAGCGTGCCGTCCATCGCCTTCGTGCCCTTCGCCATCCTCTTTTTCGGCCTGAACGAGCGCGCGGTGCTGTTCGTGGTCATTCTGGAGGGCTTTATTCCGGTCGCGCTGGCCGTATCGGGGGCCCTGATGAACGTGCCCCCGGCGCTGCGGATCGCGGGGCGGACGCTGGGGGCGAGTGGGCTGGGCCTCACGACGGGGGTGCTGCTCCCCAGCGCCGTGCCCAGCATCCTGACCGGGCTGCGGACGGCCTGGAGCTTCGCGTGGCGGGCCCTGGTGGGCGGCGAACTCCTCGTGAGCGCGAGCGCCAGCCTGGGCGCGCAACTGGAGATCGGCCGCAACACCGCGAATATGGCGCTGGTGATCGCCACCATCCTGATCATCGGGATCATCGGCGGGCTGTTCGACAGCCTGCTGCGGGCGCTGGAGGCCCGGGTCCGCCGCGACTACGGCCTGGAGGTGACACAATGACCGCCACGATGACTCGCCCCGCCCCGTCTGCCAGCACTGCCCCGCAGGGGGTCAGCCTGACGCTGGACGGGGTGACGTATCGCTACGGGCGTTCGCGGACGGCAGCCACCCCAGCGGGCCTCGGCCCGCTGGACCTGCGGGTGCAGCCCGGCGAGTTCCTGTGCGTCGTCGGTCCCTCGGGCAGCGGCAAGAGCACGCTGCTCTCGCTGTTGGCGGGCTTCCTGCGGCCCCAGGTCGGCGAGATTCGGCTGGGCAACACGCCCGTGCGCGGCCCGGACCCCCGGCTCACGCTGGTGCAACAGGAACCGGCCCTGTTCCCCTGGCGCACGGTGGCGGGCAATGTCGCCTTCGGCCTGGAGCGCCAGCGCCTGCCCCGCGCTGAACGGGATACCCGGGTGGAGGACACCCTGCGCCTGGTCGGGCTAAGCGGCTATGGCCCCCGCCGTGTCCACGAGCTCTCGGGCGGGCAACGCCAGCGTATCAGTCTGGCCCGCGCGCTCGCCGTGCAGCCGCGGCTCCTGCTGCTCGACGAGCCCTTCAGCGCGCTCGACGACCGCACGCGGACGGTCCTCGCCGATGAGCTGCTGGGCATCTGGTGGGCGCGGCGGGTCACCGTCGTGTTCGTGACGCACAACCTGGAGGAAGCCCTGGCCCTGGGGCAGCGCGTCGTCGCTCTGCGTGGCGGCGAGGTCGTGTTGGACGGCGCCGCGCGGGAACTGAGCGTGGGGCAGTTGCGGGAGACGCTGGAGGGGTAAGGGCCTCCGGGAGGCGAGAAGGAGCCGAGGCGTCAGCCCCGGCTCCTTCTGCCGTCTACCCTCTCAATCCCCCGCCAGCACCCCTGGCCCCCGCTGCCCCTCGGCTACCCCCGCCCAGTTCACCCGGCGGCGGCGCCACTCGAAGATGGCGACCTTGGCGAGTTCGTCCAGCACGCGGGCCAGGAAGACGCCCCACACGCCCAGCGGGGTATACAGGCCGAGGAAGACGGCGAGCGGCAGGCCCACCACGAACGCGCCGACCACGTCGCCCGTGATGACGCCCTTGCCGTCGCCGACGCTGGGCAGGGCCGCGCCCCCCAGGATCATGTTGCGGACCTTGACGACCTGGGTGGCGGCGTTGATCAGGATGCCGCCGAGCGCGATGGCCCGAACGTCCGCGCCCACCGCCGGGAACAGCAGCGGCAGCAGCAGACCGCTCAGGGCGAACAGCAGGCCGAAGCCCAGGCCGGTCAGTCCTCCCACCCGGCCCACGCGCCCCAGCCACGCCCGCGCCCCGGGACCGTCGCCCGCGCCGAGCGCCCGCCCGACGAGAACGGTGGTGGCGCTCATCAGGCCGAACGACCCCACCACGAAGATGCCCTCCAGCGTGCCGACAATCTGGCTGGCGGCCAGGGCCTGCGTGCCCACCCGGGCGAACACGGCGGCGTAGAGAAAACCGCCCAGGCTCCACAGAAACTCGGTCAGGCCGATGGGCGCGGACAGGCTGAGGAGGGGGACCGCCACCGCACGGCGGCTCCCCGGGGCGGGCAGGGCGAAGGCGGCCAGATGGCGCGGACCGTACACCAGACAGGCCAGGAGCGCGGCCTTGAGGGTCTGCGCGACCACCAATGCCCAGGCGGCCCCCACCACGCCCAGCTCCGGTAGCGGGCCAACACCGAATACCAGCCCCACGGCGGCGAGGCTCTCGACCACCACCGTCAGCATGGTGGCGACCATCGGCGTGCGCGCGTGACCCAGCGAGCGCAGCGCCCCGCTGAGAATCCAGCCGAGCATGCCGGGCACCAGGGACAGTATGGCGACCCGCAGGTAGGGAACCGCCGTGG
The DNA here is from genome assembly GCF_000381345.1 of Deinococcus apachensis DSM 19763. NCBI lineage: Bacteria > Thermotogati > Deinococcota > Deinococci > Deinococcales > Deinococcaceae > Deinococcus > Deinococcus apachensis. The sequence goes on from NZ_KB906399.1 coordinate 363,756, forward strand.
CGGTCACCTCGGGCGCGCCACCCGCGAGGCGCAGCAGGCCCCCGGCCCCCAGGATGACCGGGGCCGTCGCCAGCCCGGCGAGCAGCAGGCTGACGACCAGCGCGACCGTCAGCGTGCCGTTCACGCCCGCCCGGTCCCCCGCCCCGGCCCGCCGCGCCACCAGGATGGAGGTGCCCGAGCCCAGCGCCCCCAGCGTGGCGAAGAACAGGAAGCTCACGCTGCCCGCCAGCCCCACCGCCGCGACGGCCACCACGCCCAGCGCGCCCACGATGACCTGGTTCACGAAGGTCAGCACGAGTTGCAGCACCATCTCCAGGCTGACCGGAACGGCGATAGCGGCGATTTCCCGCCCGGGTGAGCGGGCTTGAATCGATTCAGACGGGGGGGAGGAAACGGCCGACATACCGCGCCAAGGTACACCCGGGCGGTTCGGGGACCCTCAGCCGAATGGCGGAGGGCTAGACACGGGGAGGCGGGACGCGAAATGGAGTCCGCGCCCCGCCTCCCCTACCGGGCTCCCTTACTCGGTCTGCTTCTCCTCCCGGACTTCCTGCACGGGGACCTGCCGGGGATTCACCCTCTCCAGCACCCGCTCGAAGGCGGCGACGACTTGGTCGATCTGCTCCCGGCTGATCGTCACGGGGGGCAGGAAGCGCACGACCAGCGGGGTCGCCGCCAGGGTCAGCACGCCCTCCTCGTGTTCCAGGGCGGCGATGTAGGGGGCGCTCTTCTCCTTGAGTTCCACGCCGATCATCAGACCCAGGCCGCGCACCTCGCGGATTTTGGGGGAGCGGATGGCGCGCAGCCGCTCCATGAAGTACGCGCCCTTCTCGCGCGCCTGCTCGGCCATGCCCTCGTTCTTCATGGCGCGGATGGCGGCCACTCCGGCGGCCATCGCCAGCGGGTTGCCGCCGAAGGTCGTGCCGTGGCCGCCAGCGGGCATCCGGTCAGCGACCTCGGCAGTCATGGCGAAGGCACCGACCGGCACCCCACCCGCCATCGCCTTCGCCAGGGTCATGCCGTCGGGGATCACCCCGAAGTGCTCGGAGGCGAACATCTTGCCCGTGCGGCAAAACCCCGTCTGAATCTCGTCGAGGATCAGGAGGGCGCCCCGCTCGCGGGTGATGCGGCGGGCCTCCTGGATGAATTCGAGGCTCGCGGGCCGCACGCCGCCCTCGCCCTGCACGGGTTCCAGGATGACGGCAGCGGTCTGGTCGGTGACGGCCGCTCGCAGCTCCTCAATGTTCCCGTAGGAGATGAAGTCCACGTTCCGGTTGTCCACCGCGTCGCCGAAGGGCTCGCGGTACTTGGGCTCCCAGGTGAAGGCCAGCGCCCCGAGGCTGCGGCCCGAAAAGCCGCGCTTCATGCTGACGAAGCGCTGGCGGCCCGTCCCCGTGATGGCGAACTTCTTGGCCGCCTCCATCGCCTCGGTGCCGGAGTTGCACAGGAAGACGCGGTCGAGGCCCTGGGGGAGCACACCCACGAGTTCCGTCAGAAACTCGGCCCGCTTGTCGTTGGGCAGCGTCTGGGGCATCACGATGAGCCGCTCGGCCTGCTCCCTGATCGCCCGCACCACATCCGGGTGGCAGTGACCGATATTCGCCACCCCGTACCCGGCCACGCAGTCGATGTACGCGCGGCCCGTCTCGTCCCACACGGTCGCGCCCTGGCCGCGCACCATCACGACCTGATGCTTGTTGTAGACGCCGGAGTCGTAACGCAGTTCGGCGTCGAGCCACTTGCTGGCATTCGTCTGCTGGGGTTCACTCTGTACGGTCACGTTGACCTCCTGTTGAGGCTCAGTCTAGGGGGTGAAGGCCGGGCAAAAGGGGCGCGTGTCCAGCCGGGCGGGTCAGGGCCGCGCGGGACGAAGCCGCGCCTGCCCGGGCGTGAGGGCGGGCCAATCTCCCGTCTGCCCGGCGGCGGGCGCCCAGTTCTCCTTGCCGCTCCAGCGTTCGATCCTCAGGGAATAGACGGAGGTGCGGGCGAGGTCCGAGTCCGAGATGGGCCGGGTGTGTTCTCCTATCCGCAACCCTGGAAACACCCGCTCGCTCAGCACCGTCAGGGCCTCCCGCGCCTCGTCTGGATCAGTCAGGAGGCGGGCCGTGCCGAAGACGATCACGCTGCGGTACTGCACCGACAGTTCCAGGGGATCGTTGCTGGGGAGCAACGACCCGATCTCGGACGCCTCGAAGGTGGCTCGGGCAGGGCGACCCCGCTCGGTATTCGCCCGCAGCCGCCCGGCGATGTTCGTGTGATACACGAGGTCATGCCGCTCCGGACGGTACGCGAAGGCAAGCGGGGTGACGAAGGGGAAGGCCGCACCGTCCTCGTCCTCCCAGACGGTCGCCACACGGCCCAGGGGCACCCTCAGCAGCAGGGCACGAATCCACTCGTCGTCGCGGCGGTTCTGCGAACGGCGGCCCAGGGAGGGGTCGCGGTGGCGGGGATCATAGAAGCCGGTCGGGGTCGCCTGGGTCATACCCGCTACGCTAGAGCCATGCCGGACCTCAAGACAGAGCCGGAAACCGCCGGAAAGGCAGGTCCACTCGATCTGCTTCCCGTTCCCTTGCAGCTCGACCGCTCGGCCCCCATACCGCTGCACCGGCAACTCGCGGGGCAGGTGCGGATGGCGGCGCTCTCGGGTGCCCTTCCCCCGAATGCACCGCTACCCGGTTCACGCACCCTCGCGGCGGCCCTCGGCGTCACCCGGGGCGTGGTCACGCTGGCGCTGGAGGAGCTGATCGCGGACGGCACGCTGGAGACGCGGGTGGGACGGGGTACGTGGGTGGCACAGGGGGCGGCGGCAACGCCCCGGGAGAGGATCACCCGTCTCCCCGCCTGGCTCACCCTTCCCGGCCCGGCTCCCATAGATGGCCCCACGACCGCCCCCGGCCTCCACTTCCGGCCCGGGGTAGCGGGGACGCGGGTGCTGGACCGGAAAGCGTGGCAGACGGCCTGGTCGCAGGCCGCGCGGATGGTGCCAGGTGCGGACGCTCCGGGCGGCGACTACGGCGACCCGGCGGGCGAGCCCGAACTGCGCTCGGCCCTCGCGGCCTTTGTGGGGCGGGCGCGGGGGTTGCGGACGGAGGCGGGACGGGTGGTCATCACGCCCGGCAGTCTGGGCGCCCTGGGCCTGATTGCCCGGCTGCTGCCGCCCGGAAGCCGAGTTCTGGTCGAGAACCCCGGCTACCGCGCCGCGCGGCAGGTGCTGCTCGACGCGGGGCACGAGACTGTCCCCGTGCGCGTGGATGGGGACGGCCTGGTCACCGGCAGCCTCCCCCCCGCCCGGCTCGCCGTCGTCACGCCCAGCCACCAGTACCCGCTCGGCGTGCGGATGAGCCTGCCGCGGCGCCTGGTGCTGCTGCGCTGGGCCCAGATCCACGACGCCCTGATCGTGGAGGACGACTACGACGGCGAATTCCGTTACGGGGCGCCGCCTCTGCCGCCCCTCGCCAGCCTGGAGGGGGCCGCGGACCGGGTGCTGTACCTGGGCACCCTGTCCAAGCTGCTCACCCCCGCCGTTCGGACGGGGTTCGTGGTCGCCCCGCCCGCGTTCGTCCCCGCCCTGACCCGCGCCCGCGCGCTTGCGGACGGCGGACACGACCGGGTGACGCAGGCGGCGCTGACCCTCCTCATTGCGGGGGGACACCTGGACCGACACGTGCGCCGTGCCCGGCGCTGGCACGGGGAGCAGCAGGCGGCCCTGGCCCGGACCCTCGCGCCCCTCGCGCCGGAAGCGAGGCTGGGCGGGATCGAGGCGGGGCTGCACGCCTGCCTGCATCTGCCGCCGAACCTTCCCGCCGGGGAGCTTGCGGCCGAACTCGCGCGGCGGGGTGTGTACGTCAGCACGGCGGAGAGCTACACCTTCGCGGGTGAGGCCCCGAACGCCCTGGTCCTGGGCTACGGTGGCCTCACGGTGGCCGAGGTCGAGCGGGGCGCGCGGCAGATCGTGCGGGTGGTGCGGGGAGACTAATCCCTACAACCCCAGCCAGTCCTTCCCGGCGTCCTCGGCCCCCTGGCCCACCTCCTCGGCCACCTCGTCGCGGCGGGTCGCCCAGGCGGGGAAGGGGTAGCCCACAAGGACCGGATTGGGCACGTCGGGCTGCGACACCAGCATGGTGCCCGGCTGGAGGATGCCCGCCCGGGCGCGGAAGCTCTGCGGCAGGAAGCGGTATTCGGGGCGCTCGGCCTCCGCCAAGTCCAGGCGCCCCACAACCCGGATCGCCGCATTGGAGACGATGCGCCGCTCGACCTCGCTGGCCGTCTGCTGGGCGCCGATCAGGATGATGCCGAGGGAGCGGCCGCGCTCGGCGATGTCCAGCAGCACGTCCTTGATGGGGCTGTCCCCCTCGCGCGGGGCATACTTATTGAGCTCGTCCAGCACCACAAAAACCGTGTCCTGCCGCCCGTACCGCTCCTTGTGCTCGAAGAGGTCGCGCAGCAGCACGCCCACCACGAAGCTCTGCGCGTGCGCGCCCAGCTTGTGGATGTCCACCACGGTCGTCTGCACGCCCTGTTTCAGCAGGTCGGGGCGGTACTTCGCGGCCTGGGCGGGAGTCAGGTCCCCGCGCACCAGGGGCGCGAGGTGCTTCTGCACGCCCCGCAGGCGGCGAATAAAGGCGCGCAGCGTCCCCTGGTTCTGCTTCAGCACCCACTTGGGATCGCCCTCGCCCTCGTTCTGCTCCAGCAGCTTGTATTCGAGGTAGGAGATCAGCGCCGCGAAGGTCTCGACCCGCGTCTTGCCCATCTCGTCGAAGCGCAGGTTCTCGGAGAGCAGCACCTCCGTGTCCGGCTGCCAGTCCTCCACGGTGAGGTAAGGCGCGTCATCCCCGGCGGCCAGCCGCGCGAGTTTCTCCTCCATGTTGCCGATCACGAAGCCGAGATTGAGGCTGCCACTGCCGTCCGGAAATACGTAGGGGAGCATCCGCCGCTGGCAGAACTCGCGCAGGCTGAAGACGAAGGGGGTGACCCCCGCCGAGCGCTGCTCCACGTCCGGCACGATCACGTCGCCCGCTCCCCCCTTCGGCGGCGCGAGGAACTGCACGTCACGGAAGGGCTCGGCGGGCAGACCCAGGCGGGCATAGCGGCCCTCGCGCCAGCCCTTGCGCGCCTGAAGGTCGCCCTCCTTCTCCCCCATCCGGCGGTTGGGCTTGTCGAGGAACAGCAGATCCTCGCCCTTCACGTTGAAGATCAGCGCACGGGTGTTGTGGCCCTCGCGGCGCCTGGCGAGGACGCCTCCGCGAAAGATGGCGTGCAGCAGGAACAGGGCGTAACTCGTCTTCGTCGCCACGCCCGAGATGCCGCTGATGTTAATGTGCCCGCCCTGCTCACCGTTCACGAAGCCGTAGTTGATCGGCAGGACCTGCCCGTCAGTGAGCAGGCCGCCTGGAAAGGAATGGTCCATCTTGTCAGCGCTGAGGGCCAGGGCGAGGTCGCCGCCCCGCGCGTGCCGCACCTCGTCCCCGGGCTGCGGGGGGATGAAGTCCTCGGGGTCCACCCGGGTCACGAGGACGCGGGCCGCGTAGCTCACGGAGGCGGGGAGCAGCCCGGCCACCACATCCTGCACGTCGCTGTCGAAGGTCACGCCCTCGTGGCGGGTGCGGACGTGATCCACGATGCCGTAGAAGTGGACGGGCCGACCGTCCGGCTTGCGGGTGCCCACGACCACCAGATCGTCCATCCCCACACTCGCGCCCGGCGCCACCGCGAACCAGAAGGTGACGGGCGTGGCGTCCTCAGTGCCCAGCACCATGCCGATGCGCTCGCCGTGTTCGGAGGCCGTCACGCGACCACCGCCGTCCCGTACTGCCCCGCCAGGTGCGCCCGGATGCGGCGCGTCACCAGGTCGGCGCTGCCCATCGCGCGGGTCATGGCCTGTTCCAGCGCGGCGGTCGGGACCAGGTTCTGCGGGGCGCGGGGGTCCTTGTGCGGCTGGCTGGCGAGGCGGCACAGCAGGGCGCCCGACAGGTCGGCGATGTCCTGCACACCCCGGGGCACGAAGTCCACATCCTCGGGCGCGTGCATCTCCAGGCGCATCACGCCCGCCAGCGGGTGCTGGTAGAAGGGTGGGTCGCACAGGCGGACATACCAGGTGAAGCGCTGCTCGCGGCCCCCGCCCGTGTGGCCCTCGCCCCGGTCGCCCACCGTGAAGCGCAGGATGGGCGTGCGCTCCCCCGGCCTCAGCTCGGACAGCAGGCCGATGCGGTCGGCGCCCAAGTAGTCGGTGTGCAGCGTCTTGACGTAGCCCACGACGGCGCGGCCCGCCTCGCCCACCCGCACGGGGCCGTCCTGGAGGACGAGCGTTTCGGGCAGCGCGTCGGGGTCCGTCTCGTCCAGCGGCAGGGGTGAGGCGAGTTCGGCGCTCAGGCGCTGCTCGTCGTCCAGCATCAGGCGCTGGAGTTTGGAGCGGGCACCCTCCACCTGAGCCCCCTGAAAGGGGTGCGGCTGATACTCCAGACGCCCCGAGTGCGGGTTGCGCGGGCTGAGGCGGGTGGGCTCCAGCCGGTGGTCGCCGCTGTAGGCCAGCACGCGACGGGCGCGGACATCATGCAACTCGGCGCGGCGACTCCCGTGCGGGCACAGGTCCACCGCGCCCACCACGTAGGCCCCGAAGCCCGCCACACTTAACGTTCCGGCCTCGTCATTGAGGAGCAGGCGGGCCTCCATGCGCGGTTTGCCGTCCACCACCAGGACGCGCCGCACCCGGGTGGGCACCCCGCGGGTGGGGAGGGCGGCCCAGCGGTCAGTCTCGGCGTTGAACACCAGCCCGGCGAAGGGCTGGAGGGTGAGTTGGCCGTCGAAGGTGTCGACCGGCCAGGGGTCGAGGCGAATCCGCATGGGGCGCATTCTACGCGGGGCGCAGAGGGTCCGGCGAGAATTTCGCCGCTCAGGCGGATTGGACACCAGGAGTCGCGCACACCTTTCCCACCCGAAACGGAAAAACCCGGGGCTGGCCCGGGTCAGGACATGTCCCTTCTGTCCTACTCGCCGTGATACCCGCTCAGTGACCGCAACCCCGCCTCGTCCGTCAGGGTCAGGCAGCGGTAGGCGGGCGTCAGCAAGCCGTCGTCGCGCATCTCGCCGATCAGCTTGGAGACGCTCTCGCGGGTGGCGCCGGTGCCCTCGGCGATGAGTTCGTGGGTGGCGCGCACGTACCGGGTGCCGTCGCGGTGCGCCCCGCCCAGGCTGCTGTCCGCCAGGTTCAGCAGGTAACGGGCGATGCGCTCGCGCAGTTCGCCGTCCTGGATGTGGACCCCGTCGGTCATCATGCGCTGGAGCTGCGCGCCCAGGCTGCGGGTCACCTCCCACAGCTCGGCGGCGCCCAGGTGCTGCGGGTGCAGCGGCGTGACCGAGGCGTCGGTCAGGGCGACGACCTGGTGGGCGCGGGCCTGGCCCTGCAGGGTCTCCTCCCCGAAGATGTCGCCGGGGCGCACGTGACGCACGGTCAGGGTGCGGCCCTGCGGCGTCAGGCGCACGGCGCGCAGCAGACCGCTGTCCAGGCGGTAGAGGCTGGGGGCCGGGTCGCCCGCGTAGTACAGGGTGTCGCCGCGGCGCAGGGGACGGCGAAGGGGCTCACTTGGGGGTGGGGGTGACGCATAAAGGCTCATGTCGCGCTCCTGACGGCAGAAGAGGGGCGAGGGCGGGCAACCGTTCGGCTCTGACTGTACCCAAGTTGTTCAACCTCGAAGCGTTCTACCCATACTCTGTGAAGAATCTGCCAACCAAGGCTCAGGTAAAGACCTCCAGCCCGTCCTCCACCACGCTCGCATGCGCCCGTACGGTGAGAGCGTGATCGCGGTTGTAGCCGCCCGCCATCATCGTCACGACCGGGACGCCCGTCTTCCGCGCCCAGGCCAGCACCGCGCGGTTGCGCTCGCGCACCCCGTCCAGGCTCAGGGCGAAGCGGCCGAAGCGGTCCCCGGCGAGCACGTCCACCCCGGCAAGGTACAGCAGCACCCCCGGGCGAAAGGCCTCCAGGGCGGGCAGGCCCTGCCCGCGCAGCACGTCCAGGTACTCGCCGTCCGTCACGCCGTCTGGCAGCCCCAGGTCGAGGCTGCTCGTCTCCTTGCGAAAGGGATAGTTGCGCTCGCCGTGGATGCTGAGGGTAAAGGCGCGCGGCTCGGGTCCCAGCAGCGCCGCCGTGCCGTTGCCCTGATGCACGTCCAGGTCGAGGATCGCCACCCGCCGCGCCAGCCCGTCGTCCAGCGCGAGCCGGGTGAGGATCGCCGCGTCGTTGAGCAGGCAGAAACCCTCGGCGCGGTCGCGGAAGGCGTGGTGGGTGCCGCCCGCCAGGTTGGCGCCCCAGCCGTGCGCGAGCGCGTCGTGCAGCGCCGCCAGGCTGCCCCCCGCCGCCCGCCGTGCCCGCTCGACCACGCCGGGGCTCCAGGGCAGCCCGAAGGCGCGTTCCTCAGGCGCCGTCACCTCGCCCCGGCGCCAGCACCGCAGCCAGCCGGGATCATGCACCCGCGCCGCGTCCGCCCAACTCAGGGGGGGCGTGTCGAGCACGGGGAGCCGCCCGCGCAAATGCTCCGCTACCCCCGCGTACTTGTAGGCCGGGAAGCGGTGGCCCTCGGGCAGCGGAAAGGTGTACGCGGCGGGCGTGTAGGCCCGAAAGGGGTGGACGAAGGAGGCGGGGACGGTCACCCGGGCAGTCTCGCGCAGGGGGTGGAAACGGGGAGCGTCATTCGCCTCATTTGTGACCTGCACAGCCCGCTGGGCGCGCCGTCCCCATCCGTGGCCTTACCCTGATCGGCATGACCTCGCAGATGCCCCTGATCGTGAGCGCCGGGGAGGCGCTGACCGACCTCGTGACCGCCGGGGGCCAGGTGTGGCACGCCCACCCCGGCGGGGCCGCCTGGAACGTCGCCCGGGCCTGCGCGCGGCTGGGGGTGCCCAGCGCCTTTGCGGGCGCTGTCGGCCAAGACAACTTTGGGGAGGACCTGCGGCGAGCGGGCGAGGCGGCCGGGCTCGACGGGCGTTTTCTCCAGCAGGTGCCCGCCCCGACCCTGATGGCGGTCGTGTACCAGATCGACCCGCCCGCCTACCGCTTCCTGGGCGAGAACAGCGCCGACCTGCACTTCGACCCAGCCCGGTTGCCGCAGGGATGGGAAGGAGCCGCCCGCTGGCTGCACGTGGGCGGCATCAGCCTCGCCCGCTGGCCGCTCGCCGACACGCTACTGGGGATGATCGAGACCGCGAGGGGGGCAGGCGTCAGGATCAGCTTTGACCCCAACGCCCGCATCACCCACCGCCACCCTGACTACCCCTACGTGTTCGAGCGGGTCATCCGCCAGGCCGACCTCCTGAAGTTCAGCGACGAGGACCTGACCTTCTTCTTCCCCGGGCAGTCCGAGGAGGACGCCCTGCGCCGCGTGCGCGGCCTGAACGCTCGCTGCCCGGTCGTGGTGACCCGCGGCGCGCGGGGGGTGACCCTGTACCAACCGGCTGGCCGCGTGGACCTTCCCACCGTGCCTGTCGTGGTGGCCGATACGGTCGGCGCGGGAGACGCACTCTGCGCTGGCCTCCTCGTGAGCGCGACGGAACGCACGGAGGCGTTGTGGACCGAGCACCTGCAACTCGGGCTGCGGGCCGCCGCCGCCGCCTGCGCCCGCCCCGGCGCCTACGCCCCCACCCGCGCGGACCTGGAGGCATTGGGGGGCTGAGGAATCACGTGAGGAGGAAGTTCTCCCTCTCCCCTCGTGGGAGACTTACAAAGCTGCAAAGCAGAGGGCCGGGATGAGGGGGCGTGTGACCAGCCCAAGCATCTACAAGATGGCCTGCGTCGTCTACGCGCCGCGGGGCGTGCCCGCTCACCCCTCTCCTGCGGAGCTGTGCCAGTCCCAGCCTCCCCCTCAAGGGGTTTTTGCCGTCCCACACGCCTCTTCCCTTGCTCGGGCAACTTCCGCACATCACGCGGCCCCCTGTGGAAGAGAGGGCACGTCCCCCGACCTTGGCTCACACCACCAGGCGCACGTCGTCCTGCTCGGTCATCAGGTGCAGGAAGGCCTCGACATACTGGGGGTCGAACTGCCGCCCGGATAGGGAGCGGATTTCGTTCAGAGCGCGGTGGCGGCTCCAGGCGGGCTTGTAGGGCCGCTCGCTCGTCAGCGCGTCGTACACGTCCACAATGGCGAACAGCCGTGCGGTCTCAGGGATGTCCTTCCCGCGCAGCCCGGCGGGGTAGCCGCCACCGTCCCAGCGCTCGTGGTGGTAACGCACGAGGTCGAGGGTCCCGGCGGGCAGGAAGTGCAGGTCCTGAAGCATGTCGTAGCCCAGCGCCGCGTGGGTCTGGATGATCCGGCGCTCCTCGGGGTCGAGAGGGCCATGCTTGTGCAGGACATGATCGGGAATCGCCAGCTTGCCCAGGTCGTGCAGGTACGCGCCCCAGCGCAGCGCCCCCACGCGCTCCTCGTCCCAGCCCAGCCGCTCGGCGAGCCGCACGCTGGCGCTCACCACCCGCAGGGTGTGGCCGCCCGTGTCATCGTCGCGGCGTTCCAGGGCCGCCCCCAGCGAGCGCAGGGTGAGGTCGTTGGCCTCGCGCAGGTCGCGAATCGCCTGCCACTGCCCGAGCTGCGCGCCGATCAGCCGCCCGAAGGAGGCGACGACCGCGATTTCCTCCGCCGAGAAGGTCCCCTCTGGACGGGCCAGGACGAGCATGCCCAGGTGTTGCGCCGCGCCGCCGTACACCTCCGCGACGTGATAGCTGGCGCGCTCTTCCCGGCGCAGGAGCGTCAACACCTCCCCGGCCACCCAGTGGTCGGCCTGCACGCTGCGGCTGTCCTCGTCGCTGGGGTGTACGGGCCGCTGCATGTGGGCGGCGTAGGCCCCACGCCCCGCCAGAATGACCGGCGTGCCCTGGCGGTAGGCCACGAAGGCGATGTGCGGCGCCACGTCCAGCCCCTGAAGGATCTCCACCCCGGCCCGACTGATCGCCTCGACGTTCCGGGCCCCCGCCAGCCGCTCGCTGCCGCTCTGGAGCGCCTCAGCTGTACGACGCGTCCAGGTCAGCCGCGTGCCGGTCACCTTCTCGCGGACCGTCAGGCCGCCCAGGGCCCCGGCGACCAGCAGCCCGCCGAGCAGGTCGGGCAAGTCGCCCGGGCCGTGCAGCGCGAGCGAGCCCAGAAACCCCGCGAGGTAGGCGGCGGGAGCCGTCCAGCGCAGCCCCCCACCCAGCGGCCACGTCACCCCCGCCAGCAGCAGTGCCGCACCCATCAGCAACCCGAGGTGGCCGACCAGCGCCGCATATCCCAGCACGCCCAGCCCCAGGATCAGCCACAGGTACGTCAACACGAGTCGGCGCTTCACTGGGCGACCATAGCACATAGGTAAAGACTTTCTAAATATAGTTCCCTACATTCTCATGGTGCCGTGCCCAGGTAGGACAGACAGGTCTATTGGCCGCCCATTTTTCGCGCTTCGCGGTAGACTGATGCGGGCGAGGGGAACGGAAGTCATTACGCTGAAAGCATAATGTGGTAGAATTATTCCATCCTTGGCCTGTCGCCGGGACCCCCTTCCCCTCTCCGTCGGCGGACCGTTGTTCAGCTGACGCACACAGACTGGAGCCTCATGACTGGAATCCATCCCGTTGACATCACCAGTGAAGTCAAGACCAACTTCATCAACTATGCGATGAACGTGATCGTGGACCGCGCGCTGCCCGACGTGCGCGACGGTCTCAAGCCCGTGCAGCGGCGGATCATGTACGCGATGCTGCTCGAGGGCCTGGCGAGCAACCAGAAGCACGCCAAGTCGGCGGCCGTCGTCGGTGAGGTGATGAAGAAGTACCACCCCCACGGCGACTCCTCCATCTACGACGCGATGGTGCGGCTGGGCCAGTGGTGGAACATGCGCTACACGCTCGTGGACCCGCAGGGCAACTTCGGCTCCATCGACGGCGACCCGCCCGCGGCGATGCGGTACACCGAGGCGCGCATGACGAAGGTCGCCGAGGAAGTGCTGGCCGACCTGGAGAAGGAGACGGTCGACCTCAAGCCCAACTACGACGAGACGACTGAGGAGCCTTCGGTGCTGCCGTCGGCGGTGCCCAACCTGCTGATCAACGGGGCGGCGGGCATCGCGGTGGGCATGGCGACGAACATCCCGCCGCATAACCTCACCGAGATCAGCAACGGCCTGCTCGCCCTGATCGACAAGCCCGAGATCGACCTCGACGAGATGATGACGCATGTGCTGGGGCCGGACTTCCCCACGGGCGGGCGTATCTCGCGCCAGGGCATCCGTGACGCTTACGCGACCGGGCACGCCGGGCTCAAGGTGCGCGGCAAGGCCCGCATCGACGAGAAGAACGGGAGAAGCCAGATCATCATCTCCGAGATTCCGTATCAGGTGAACAAGACCAACCTGATCCAGACGATCTCGGCGATGTACAAGGCGGGCAAGATTCCCGACATCTCCGCCCTGCGCGACGAGTCCGATCGCAAGGACCCGGTGCGGATCGTGATCGAGCTGAAGCGCGGCGCGATCCCCACGCTGGTCCTCAACCAGCTCTACAAGTACACCCAGCTCCAGAGCACCTTCACGGTCATCAACCTCAGCATCATGAACGGCGAGCCGCGTGTGCTGCCGCTGATCGACACGATGCGCGCCTTCCTGGACCACCGCCGCGACGTGGTGACCCGCCGCACCGCCTACGACCTGCGGAAGGCCGAGGAACGCGCCCACGTCCTCGAAGGGCTCATCAAGGCGCTTGACCACATCGACGAGGTCATCTCTCTGATCCGCGGCAGCAACACGGGTGCGGAAGCGCGTGACGTGCTGATGGCCCGCTTCGGCCTCACCGAGATTCAGGCGCAGGCCATTCTGGATATGCGCCTCCAGCGCCTCGTCGGCCTGGAGCGCGAGAAGCTGATGAGCGAGTACGACGAGCTTCAGAAGACCATCGCCCGGCTGCGCTCGATCCTGGGTGACGTGAAGCTGCTGTGGCGCGAGATCAAGAAGGAAATCCGCGACGTGCGCGACCGCTACGGGGACGACCGCCGCAGCACGATCACCGACCTGGAGGACGACATCTCCAAGGAGGACCTGATCGCCGTCGAGGACATGGTCATCACCATGACGAAGGCGGGTTACCTCAAGCGCACGAAGCTCGACGCCTACCGGGCGCAGGGCCGGGGCGGGCGCGGGGCGAGCGGCGGCAAGCTGCGCGACGAGGACATCAATACCAGCGTCTTCGTGGGCTCCACGCACGACTACCTGCTGTTCTTCACGGACGACGGCCGCGTCTTCCACGAGAAGATCTACGACCTGCCGGAGGCGGGCCGCGACGCCAAGGGCACCCACATCCGCAACCTGCTCCCCGGACTGCGCGAGGACGAGAACATCGCCTCGGTGCTGAGTGTGAAGGGCTTCGACGAGCCGGGCTGCTTCGTCTTCGCCACCAAGCGCGGCATGGTGAAAAAGACCCTGATCACCGAGTACGGCAACATCACCTCGGCGGGGCTGATCGCCATCAACCTCCAGCCCGGCGACGAGCTGATCGGGGTGGATATCCAGCGTGACGGCGACCATGTAGTCCTTGCCACCCGCGGCGGGCAGGCGATGCGCTTCGCGGCGACCGAGGTGCGCGACACCGGCCGCGCCACCCAGGGCGTCATCGGCATCCGCCTGCGTGAGGACGACGAGGTCGTGAGCATGGCGCTCGTGCCCGGCGGCGACGAGGGCAGCGAACTCCTGGCCGTGAGCGAGTACGGCCTGGGCAAGCGCACCCCCGTCAGCGACTACCCCAGCAAGGGGCGCGGCGGCCTGGGCGTGATCACCCTGGACGTGACCGACAAGACCGGCGGCCTCGTCGCCCTGACGCACGTGGCGGGGAACGAGGAACTGATGGTCCTCACCGAGAAGGGCACCGTCATCCGCACCCGCGTTGAGGAGGTCCGCGTGACGGGCCGCAACGCGCAGGGCGTGAAGGTCATCAACATCGGCGAGAAGGACCGCGTGATCAGCGCCTTCCCGATCCGCCGCGAGGATGAGCTGTAAAGTTCGCTCGCCCAGCAGTGCCCGGTCATGATGGCCGGGCGCTTCTTTTGGACAGCCGGGTCGAACAGGTTGGCCCGTACCCCAGCCTGCCCCAACCGTTTGGAAGGGCCTTCTCCATGAGACTCCGGTGAGGAGAACCCCGGAACGGCATCTCCCTTTTTCGCGCCGCAGCGCGCCTCTCCCGCCTTCCCCCTACAGCCGAGCTTTGTAAGCTAAATACTGCTTAAAGAAACAAAAGTGTTTACAAAATACCGGTCTTCGGTTACACTGTGACCTGTGCCGGGGTGTGCCCGGTTGCCCGCAAAACCAACGCCCAGGAGGCGACCCGAATGACACAGTCCAACTCCCTGACCAAGACCTTCGTCGACACCGTTACCTACCGCCCCGGCGCCGTGATCCTCTACCCTGGCAAGAGCGACATGCTCTACCGCGTCGCCTCCGGTCTGGTGCGCGTCCACACCATGGACGACGACGGCAACGGCCTGACCCTGCGTTACGTGAAGCCCGGCGAGTACTTCGGCGAGGAAGCGCTGGCGGGGGTGAACCGCGCCTACTTCGCAGAGGCCGTCACCGACTCCACCGTCGACGTGATCAACCCTGCCCTGATGACTGCCGAGGACAACCTCGTGGTCACCACCCACCTCGTCAAGACGCTGGAGCGCGCCTACGAGAGCATCTATCGCCTGGTCGGCAAGCGGCTGCGCGCCCGCATCGCCGGTGAGCTGCTGGAGCTGAAGGACACCGCCCTCGCCACCCAGCTTGACTCCGGCCAGACGATGATCTACGCCACCCACGACGAGCTGGCCGCTGCTGTCGGCTCCGTACGCGAGACGGTTACCAAGGTCGTCGGCGAACTCAGCCGTGAGGGCGTGATCAGCGCGGGCTACGGCAAGATCACCCTCAAGGACGAGAAGGCCCTCTCCCAGATCGCTGCGGCGTAATTCAGCCTCTTTCCCAGACCGTCCGGTTCACGCCGGGCGGTTTTTCGTTTGGGCAGCCTCCGGCTGTTACTGGTTCAGAAGCGGGCCACCATCGGCCTTAGCGTGCCCGGTACACTTGCAGCCATGACGACCCCGACTTTTTCCCCCGAGCGGCCCCTGCGGGTCGCCGTGATCGGCAGCGGCCCCAGCGGCATCTACGCGGCGGAGGCGCTAACCAAACAGACTGACCTCCCCGTGGAGGTGGACGTGTTCGACCGCCTGCCCACTCCCTATGGTCTGGTGCGCTACGGGGTGGCCCCCGACCACCTCACGATCAAGAGCGTCACCAAAGGCTTCGAAAAGACGCTCTCGGACCCGCGCGTCCGCTTCCTGGGCAACGTGGAGTTCGGCACCGACCTGACCCACGAGGAGGCGAAGGCTCACTACGACGCCATCATTTATACGGTGGGCGCCTCCTCTGACCGCCGCCTGGGCATTCCCGGCGAAGACCTGAAGGGCTCAATGAGCGCCACCGAGTTCGTCGCCTGGTACAACGGCCACCCGGACGCGGCGGCGCGCGAGATGGTGCTGAACGCGACCGGCGTGGCGGTGGTCGGCGTGGGCAATGTGGCGCTCGACGTGAGCCGCATCCTCGTCAAGACGGTGGGGGAACTTCACTCCAGCGATATCGCCGCCCACGCCCTGAGCGCCCTGGAACAGAGCCATGTCAAGGACGTGTGGGTGCTGGGACGGCGCGGTCCCCTCCAGGCCAAGTTCACCACCAAGGAGCTGCGCGAGTTCGGGGAACTGGAGGGCGCGGACCCCATCGTCAAACCCGAGGAGATCGCGGTGGGCGAGGCGGAGGAAGCGGCGGTCACGGACAACGTCGTCAGGAAGAACCTGGACGTGCTGCGCGACTTCGCCGGACGAACGCCTGAAGGCAAGGACCGCCGCATCCACCTGCGTTTCCTGGTCTCCCCCGTCGAGATTCTGGACGACGGCGAGGGCAACGTGGGCGGCCTGAGGATCGAGCGCAACCGCCTGGACGAGAACGGGAACGCGGTGGGCACGGGCGAGTACGAGACGCTGCCCGTTCAGATGGTGCTGCGCTCGGTGGGGTATAAGGGGGTGGCACTGCCCGGCGTCCCCTTCAACGAGCGCCAGGGCGTCATTCCAAACGTGGAGGGCCGCGTCGAGGGCTGCCCCGGCGAATACACGGCGGGCTGGATCAAGCGTGGCCCCAGCGGCGTGATCGGCACGAACAAGAAGGACGCGGTGGACACGGTGGCACACCTGCTGGCAGACGCAAGGGCCGGAACGTTGCCCCTGGCACCGGATGCCACCCGCGAGGCCGTGGACGCCCTGCTGGCGGGCAAGGGCGTAGACGTCTACACCTTCCACGACTGGCGGGAGCTGGACGCCCACGAACTCGCCCAGGGCCAGGCGCTAGGCCGCCCGCGCGCCAAGGTCGTCCACAAGCACGAGATGCTGACGCACCGCCGCAAGAAGGAACTGGCCGGGGACTGAGGGCCAGGACACCGGGGGCTGGGGGACAGGCGTTCCCCCGGCCCTCTGCCATACTCCCGGCGATGCAGAGCGAGCAGCCCTCCCGCACAGACGTTCTGGTGATCGGCGGCGGCCCGGCGGGGCTGTACGCCGCCTTCTACGCGGGCTGGCGCGGCCTGAGTGTCCGGGTGCTGGAAGCACGGGTCGAGCCCGGCGGTCAGCTCATGGCCCTTTACCCCGACAAGATCGTGTACGACGCACCGGGTTCGCCACAGATTCGGGCCGCCGGTCTGGTCGCCGCGCTGCTGGCGCAACTGGAGCCGCTGGAGGCGGACCTCCGAATGGGCGAGGTGGCGCGAACGCTGGGGCCGGACGGCGAGGGAGGCTGGATCGTCGGCACGGACAAGAGCCAGTACGAAGCAGGTGCCGTGATCCTGGCGGCGGGTCTGGGCGCTCTGCTGCCGCGGGACGTGCGGATAGCCGGGGTTGAGACGCACCCGGACATACGGACTGACTTGCCCGACCCCGCTGGGCTGGCTGGGCGGCAGGTCCTCGTCGTAGGAGGCGTCCCCCAGGCAACCCGCGCCGCGCTCGAATTAGTGGAGGCCGGGGCGGCGGTCACCCTCACACATCGCCGGGCGGGCTTTCGGGGCGATCCGGGGATGCTGGCGCGGTTGGAGGCGGAGCGGTCGGCAGGACGCTTACGGGTCCTGGCCCCCGCGGTGCTGTCTCACCTGACTCCCGACGGGGCCGAGTTGACAGTGAACGGCGAGGTCGCGCACGTCCAGGCCGACACGGTCCTTGTCCTGAACGGCTACCTCCCCGACCTCTCGCCGCTGCTGGGCTGGCCCCTGGAATGGGAGGGCGAATACGTGCCCGACGGCCCGGGCGGGCAGACGGTTCTCCCGGGCGTCTACGTGGTCGGCGACCTTGCCCGCTCGGGTGGGGACTTCAAGCTGCTCTCGCTGGCCTTCGGGCAGGCGGCGCTGGCGGCCAACCACGCCGCCCACCACGTCCGCCCGGAGCTGAAAGTCAGGCCGGGGCACAGCAGCGAGCGGGGCGGGTATCCGCGGCCTGCGTCCCAAATCTGAGTGGAAGGGCATGCGCCCCACTCCCCCGCTAGAATGCCGCTCATGGCTTTTCTGTCCGTGCTGCTCCTGGGAATCGCGTTTGGGGTGGGGAGCCTGCCGCTGGGGCACTGGCTGCTCTCCCGCATGGGCGTGAACCCGCGCGTGAACAGCGCGTACAACCTGGGCGTCGAGAACGTGTTGCGGCGGGTGGGGCCGGGACTGGCGACGGCGAGCGCGACCCTCGATTTCGCCAAGGGCTTCCTCGCGGTGCTGATGTCGTCCTCGCTGGGTTCGCCCAAACTCTGCGTGCTGGCTGCCCTCGCCGCGTACCTGGGGCACCTGAACCCACCGCGCTTCCTGTACGGCGACATGCCGCCGCGGGGGCGCGGGAACCTCGTTCTGCTGGGCGTACTGGCGGGACTCTCGGTCGCGGGCGGGGTGAGCCTGTGGCTCACAGTGCTGCCGGTGGTCGTATACGCGGGCGCCCTGGGCTTCTGGGGGTACATCAGCGGCGCCACGCTCCTGGGCCTGCTCGCCTTCACGGCGCTGGTGGCGCTCTCGCCGCTGGGGATTCCTGCCAAGCTGGCCGCACTCGGCCTGCTCGTGGCGGCGGCGTGGCGCTTCAAGGAGAACCTGGGCCGGATTCTCGACGGCACCGAACCGCGGTTCGGGGAGGACGTGCCGGTGGCCGGGAAACGCGCCGACGAGGTCGTCACCGCCTTCATGATTCACCCCATGACGCTGGAGAACTTCTGGCAGTCGCGCCGCTTCTCGTGGATGAAGCCGCTCGTGGAGCGCGGCGTGCTCAGCGAGAGGAGCGTGCGGCAGATGGCCGAGAACCTGCGGCCCATGAAGGTGGGCGAACTCCACGGCATCCGCACGGTGGAGGGCAAGGACATCCGCTGCTACCTGCTGAGCAGCCCCCTCCTCCCTGACGTGTTCCGCGACCAGCCGGAGCTGGCGACCCGCCGCGCCATCGAGGGCGCCCGCCTCGCGCAGGAGCTGGGGGCGGAGGTGTTCGGCCTGGGTGCTTTCTGGAGCGTGGTGGGCAACAAGGGCGTGGACGTGCAGGCCGCCGTCCCGGACATCACGATCACGAACGGCGGGGCGTACACCAGCGGCACCATCAAGGCCGCCATTCCCGGCATCCTGGAGCACTTTCAGCAGACGGGCCGCGACCTGAGGCAGGCGACGGCGGGCATCGTGGGGGCGAACGGGGTGGTCGCCTTCGGGATCGCGCGAACCATCGCGCCGCAGGTCGGGAAGGTCATCCTGATCGGGCGGGACATGGAGCGGCTGGAGCGGAGCGCGGCCACCCTGCGCCGCGCCGCGAGGGAGACGGAAATCGTCACCACGACGAGCTACGATAGCCTGAGGGAGGCTGACCTGATCTTCAGCGCGACCTCCGACCCCAACCCGGTGATCTTCCCGCAGCACGTCAAGCCGGGCGCGTGGATCTTCGACGAGGGCCGCCCCGCCGACGTTGCTGAGAGCGTGCTGGAGGTTCCAGGCGTGCGGGTGATTCCGGGCGGCGTGGTTCGCCCCCCCGGCGGCATGACGAGCAACATCGACCTGCAATTCGGGGAGGGCGCGGTGCCCGCCTGCCTGGCCGAGACGCTGATCATCGCGGCGACGGGCGAGCACGGGCGCAAGAGCCTGGGGCCGCAGACGCTGACGGAGAACATCAATTTCTTCGTGGAGGAGGCGGATCGGCTGGGCTTTCAGGTGGTGGACTGAAGGTCCCTAAAGCCTTCAGGGTTGGTCAGTGACCTCATCTTTTCCGTCAGCGGAGGGGGCATATCGTGCCGGAAGGATGGCCCGCCTCCCCGTCCAACGTCTATTGCGCTCCCTGCTGCTCCTGTCGAGCCTCACACTGGGCGGGGCGACGGGGGCCTCAGAGTTTCCGCTGGGACTGGGCGGGGTGCCTCCAGTCTCCAGCCTGAACCCCTCGGGCCTCGTATGTCCTGCACCGACCGACCCCCTGGAACTCGCGCTATGGAGGGTGACGACGGAGGGCGGGCGGCCCGACCACTCATGTACGAATGCCTTCGTGGGCTTCCTGCGCACCCCGCGCGCGGCGGACCAACCCGACGCCTTCGACGTGACGGCCGGGCAGGTGCGGGAGGCCCGGGCGGAGGTCCTCCTCGCCAGCATGGAGTGGAACGCGGGGGAGAGGCATCCCGGCTGGACCTTCGCGTCGGCGGTGCGCGACCTGTACGCTCGGGTGCGGGCGAACCCGGCGCGCTACCCCCAGGGCATGACGGTGCGCGTGGATCTGGGCGGCTTCCCCGACCTGAAACGCCCCGACGGCGCCACTCAGCCGCTGGAACTCGTGCGCGACCTGATCCGGCTGGGCGTGCCTATGAACGACGCGGCAGTGGGCTGGCACCTCGCGGTGGCGAACTACCGCTACTTTCCGCACAGCCACGTTAAATTGCATGTCATCGACGGGCAGGACCTGACGGTCTCCGGGTACAACTACACCGACCTCCACCTGCCGGACACGTCGCCGGGAGGGCACAACCTCCACGACCTCGGCCTGCGGATGCGCGGTCCGGTCGCCCAGGATGGAGTGAGCGTGTTCGACGACCTGTGGCGGAATTCACAGCAGGTGACCTGCCCAGAGGGGACAGGGGCCGACACGGTGATGCAGGCCTGCACCCTGGGTCCAGTGGAAGCGGCCACCCATCCCCCTTTGGCGCGCACGGTCCCGCCTGCCGGGGGGGCGCGGGCTTTCCTCCTCTACCGCCGCCCCTACTTCGACCAGGGGGACCGGGCGCAGCTCGCCCTGTTCGGGGCGGCGCGGCAAAGCCTCGACCTGATGCAGGCGGAATTCAGCCCCAGCTTCCCGTGCTGGTACGCCTACCAGAACCCCGACGCCTGCCCGGCGAGCGAGTGGCCTCCGTATCTCCGCGCCGTGCTGACGGCGCTGGAGCGGGACGTGAAGGTGCGGGTGCTCCTGGTGGACTACGGCATCGACCGAACTCCCAACCGCAGCGGCGTGGCCCTGCTGCGGCTGGAGGCGCGGCGCCGGGGCATCGAGGACCGCTTCGAGGCGCGGTACGTCACCTTCGCCATGCACACCAAGGCGATGGCGGTCGACGGCCGCATGGTGCTGGCGGGAAGCCAGAACTTCCACTTCTCGTCCTGGGGTCCCCTCGGGCTGAACGAGGCGATGCTGGCGACCACGGACCCAGGGGCGGTGGCCGAGCAGCACTCCAGCTTCGAGGCCGTGTGGGCCCACCACAGCCGCGAGGTGCCGCAGGAGTGGTGGATGCGGAACGTGGCGGTGGCGCCAGAGTCGGCCGGGCCTGAACAGCCAAGCGAGCGTACAGTTGAGCATGACCGTAACCCGTGAGGACCTCAGGAAAGCCAGCTTCCTGTAACCTACCCCGGGTACACGCCCAATATCGGTGTTCTCGTCGCCATGATGAAATACGTTCATTTCACGACCCTGCAAGCGGTCGCGGGCCTGAGCATCGAGGAACTGAACGCCATCCCGCCCGGCTTTTCCAACTCCATCGGGATGCTGCTCGCCCATATCGCGGCGCTCGACCGGCTGTATCAGCGCCTGAGCTTTCGGGACCGGGGCTTTGACGACCAGGAATGGCAGGAATACAGCGGACCCATAAGCCTGGGGGAGGGCGAGCGGGTTCGGGGCCTCCCGTTGAAGCACTATCTGAATGAGTTGACGGCTGCCCGCGCCGATACCCTCGCCCGACACGATGATGCCTGGCTGGCCTCGAACCTCCGGGTGCCCGGCTTCGAGTCCCCCAACCACCATTGGGCCTAGTTCCATGTCATGGAAGATGAGGTGAGCCACCGGGGGCAGATCCGCATTCTGCGTAAGGCGCTGAGTAAGCGGGCAGAGTAACGTCCTCACCTCCCGGGACTTCCCGCACCCTTCCCCGGCCCTAAAATGGGACCATGTTGGGGACCACGCATGGTTGAACGCATCCATCTCGCCAAACCGCGCGGCTTCTGCGCGGGCGTGGTCATGGCGATCCAGGCGGTGGAAAAGGCCGCGCGGGCGGAGAACAAGCCCGTCACGGTCTACCACTCCATCGTTCACAACCACACCGTCGTGGAGCGGCTGGAGCGACAGCACGACGTGCATTTCGTAGAGAGCCTGGACGACATCACGGCGCTGCCCGACGGGAGCGAGACGGTCGTCTTCAGCGCCCACGGCATCAGCCCGGTGGTGCGCGAGCGGGCCCGGGCGCTGGGGCTGGCGACTATAGACGCGACCTGCCCGCTGGTGACCAAGGTCCACACCGAGGCGAAGAAGTACGCGCGGGAGGGGTACACGATCCTCCTGATCGGCGACAGCGCCCAGCACCAGGAGGTCATCGGCACGCGCGGCGAGGCGCCCGAGAACACCATCATCGTGGGCGTCCTGGGCAAGACGGGCGAGGGCCTGCATGACCCCCATACGGTCGAGGTACCTGACCCCGAGCGCGTGGTCGTCCTGACCCAGACCACCTTGAGCGTGGACGACACCCGGCGCACGGTGGACATCCTCAAAGCCCGTTTCCCGCGGCTGGTCGTTCCCCCCAGCGAGGACCTGTGCTACGCGACCAAGAACCGCCAGGACGCCGTCAAGGCCATCGCTCCCCAGGTGGACGCCTTTCTCGTCCTGACGAGCACGCATTCCAGCAACGGAATGAGATTGCTGGAACTCGCCCGTGACCTGTGTGGCCGGGCAGAACGCCTGGAGACGGACGCTGATCTGGCCGATCTCGACCTGCCGGGCGTGCGCTCGCTGGGCATCACGAGCGCCGCGAGCACCCCTGACGACCTCGTGCAGAACGTGGTCGCCCACTTCCGCCGCCTCAACCCGAATCTGGAAGTAGTCGAGGAGGGCGAGTGGGAGAACATCGAATTCCGCGAGCCGAAGAGAATTTTGCCGACGCAGACGTTGCCGCGGACGATGCAGTAGCCGAGGAGCCTATACCCTCTCCCCTGGTGGGAGAGGGCCGTGGTCAGGAGGCGTGTGATCAGCCCAAGCATCTACAAGATGGCCTGCCTCATCTACTGGCCGCGCCGCAAGTCGTGCCCGTTCACCCCCTCTCCTGCGGAGCTGTGCCAGTTCCAGCCTCCCCCTTAAGGAGGGGCTTTTTTGCTGTTGCACACGGCGTTTCCCTCCGGGGAGAGGCCTCGGTACACCTCTCCCCTACCTCCACCTACCCCTCGCGGATATAGCCCGTCTTCAGGAACTCCTGTACCAGGGGTTCGAGGTCGTGCAGGGCAAGGTCACTCCGCATGGCGTACTCGGCGGGCGAGAGCCGGTCGTGCAGGGCGCGCAGCAGGGCGAGGCCGACCGGGCCGTACTGGGCGCGAAAGGCGCGGTGCACGTCGAGGATGGGGTTCAGGGCGTCGCGGCCCCGCAGCATCATCGCATAGGGGCGGTGGGCCCACCCGGCGAGGCTGCTGGGCAGGATCAGCGTCTGCGGGCGTAGCGGGGCGGGAAAGGCCCCCTCGTAGGGCAGCGTGGCGGGCATGGTGGCGATGATTTCGCCACGCACGTAGAAGATCGCCCCGGTGGGCCGGGCGTGCAGGCCGGTGAAGTCCTCCGTCAGGTTGAACTTCCAGGCACGGCTGCCCACACCGCTCAGCACGTGCGCGTACGTCGGCGGGAGGGGGTGCGCGTTGAGGACGGCCCCCTGTTCGTAGAGGTTGAGGAGTTCGCCCAGGGCCTGTTCCCCGGTAGCGCTCACAGCGGCGGCGGTGACGGTGCGGCCCTCGAACAGCAGCACGTAGGCGCTCTGGTCGCCCAGGGTGGCGTGCAGGTAGCCGTACCAAGCCGCCTCGTGCAGGTACTTCAGGAAGGCGTGCAGGTCACAGAAATGCACCTTCAGGCCCGCGTGGGTGGGCGGGGACTGCGGCAGGAAGCGCGCCAGGAACGGTGACGCGGTGGGAAACATCGGGGCGAGGTCGGGAATCCACTCGGCGAGTTCCTCCGGCGGCTCATTGCCGGAGGCCTCCGGGCGATGGGGCTCGGGCCGACCTCCCTCGCGCCGCAGGCCGTCCCCGGGCTGACCCTCTCCCTGCGACATCAGCCGTCCCTCCCCGTCGCCGTGACCGGTTCCAGAAGCGTGAGGCCCCGGCGGTAACGGATGGCCTGCTCCACGTAGCGCGGGGCGTTGCCGGGAGCCTCCACCTCGCGCACCACCCGGGCGGGCACCCCCACCGCGAGCATCCCGTCGGGAACGTGCTGGCCCTCGCGCAGCAGCGCCCCGGCGGCCAGCACCGCACCGGCGCCCAGGCGGGAGCCGTTCAGCATCACCGCCCCCATCCCCACCAGACTGCCGGCGGCGCAGTGGGCCCCGTGGACGACCGCCCGGTGGCCGACCGTCACGTCCGCCTCCAGGGTGCAGGGATATCCGGCGTCGGTGTGCAGCACCGCCCCATCCTGCACGTTGCAACGGGGGCCGATGGTGATGGGTTCAATGTCCCCCCGCGCCGCCGCCCCGAACCACACGCTGGCCTCCTCGGCGACCGACACGCGCCCGGTCAGATCGGCGCTCGGGGCAATGAAGGCGGTGGGGTGAATCTCGGGACGGATTCCATCGAGGGCATACACGGGCATGGGGCCTCCGGGAACTGCGCTCACCCGCGGCTCGCCCCGGACAGGACGGCCAGCGCGGCGCGCAGCAGGTGTTGATCTTCGGGGTACGTTAACATGCCCGCCGCCACCTCGGCGGGGAAAAAGCCCCCCTCCGGAAAGGTTTCCTCCAGGGTGGTGGGGGTCTTTCCCTCCGCCCGCATGGCGAACCAGTGGATCACGCGCGCCTCGCCCCGGTCGTTGGTATAGCGGGTCTCGGGCAAGGGGATTAGGGGGCTGGCCGTGACGCCGGTTTCCTCGCGCACCTCGCGCACCGCGGTCTGCTCCAGCGTCTCGCCCGGCTCGACGTGGCCCTTGGGAAAGGCCCAGGCGCCGCTGCGGTAACGCACGAGCAGCACCCGCCCCGCGCTGTCCAGCACGACGCCTCCAGCTCCGGGGGTGGGAACTTCGGGGCCGGACGGGGAGGAGGCGGGCATGGGCGGAGTATACGTGCCGCGCCTCCCTCCCCTTTAATGTTCACCGACTTGCGCGCATCTCCCCTGGGCGAACATGCGATAATGCACATGTCTCACATCCACCCATCAAGAGGTCTCGGCTCAGAGGGCCGAAGCGCCGGGTCTGTGACCGTGGGATGCAAGGAGAGTTATGGCTCAAGGTCGGGTAAAGTGGTTTAACGTCGAAAAGGGCTACGGGTTTATCGAGCACCCGGGTAACCCTGACGTGTTCGTGCACTACAGCGCCATCCAGAGCGGCGGCTTCCGCAAGCTGAACGAGGGCGACGAGGTCGAGTTCGAGGTCGAGGCCGGTCAGGGCAGCAAGGGTCCCCAGGCCAAGAACGTGGTCGTCACGAACGCTGCTCCCGCGCCGATGGGCGGCCAGGGCTACTCGGGCGGCGGCAACCGGGGCGGCGGCGGCAGCCGCTGGTAAGCCGAAGGCACTTCTGAACTTCCAGGGGTGGGCGCCACGCGCGTCCGCTCCTTTTCCATTCACCTCCCCGGTCTCTCCGGCGAATGTGCGGCCCCTGCCAACCCTGGGTCCCCGTAGGATGCGTGCATGACCGACGCGCCGCCCACCGTCCCCCTCGGCCGACACGAGCAGGCCCACCGCGCTGCGGCCCCAGCCGAGGGGGAGGCGAGCCTGGTCGCCGCGCCGACGGTCACCACTTACCCCATGACCTTTACCGGGCAGGCGGGCGAGTATTTCCGCAGCTGGATCGTGAACAGCGCGCTGACCATCGTGACGCTGGGGCTGTACCTGCCCTGGGCGCGGGTGCGGCAGCGGCAGTATTTCTACGGCCACACCTGGGTGGATGGGCATAACTTCGAGTACACCGCGAGTCCGCTCGCCCTGCTGCGCGGCTACCTGATCGTGGGCGCCCTGTTCCTGGCCTACTCGCTCGCCCTGAACCTGCAGTTTCGCGGCTGGGAATACGTGGCAGGCGTGATCGGCCTGGCGTACGTCCTGCTCTACCCCTGGCTGGTGATGAAGTCGCTGCGCTTCCTGGCCGTGAGCACCACCCACCGCGGCCTGCGCTTCCGGCACTACGGGAAGGCGGGCGGGGCATACGCGGCCTACGGGCTGGCGAACCTCGCCTCGGGGCTCTCCGCGGGGCTGGCCCTGCCCTGGGCCTGGTTCATGCAGCGCCGCTATCAGGTGGAGAACGCGGCGTACGGCGATGCCCGGGCGATCTTCCGGGGGGACGTGGGCAACTTCTACGTCATCGGCCTGACGGGGCTGGCGGTGGCGATTGGGGGTGCGGTGCTTCTGGGGGTGGGAGGCTTCCTGCTCGTGGCGCTCTTTGCCGGTGTGCTGGGCTCCTTGGGCGAGGACGTGCTGGACGGCCCTGTCTCAACCACAACCCTGGTCGTCATCGGGGCGCTCTACCTCGCCTTCCTCGCCCTCTACGCCGTCGCCTGGCAGTACGTGCGAGCGGCGACCATGCGCTACGTCCTGAACACGGTGGAAATCGGCGGCGTGGTGCGGACGGGCGCGACTTTCAGTCCGTGGCGGCTGGTGTGGATCGGGGTGTCGAACACGGTGGTGCGGGTTCTCACCCTGGGCCTGGCGACGCCCTGGGCCGCCGTGCGCCGCGCTCGCTACGTCCTGGACGGCGTGCAGGTCCGGGCCATCGCTCCCCTGGACGACTTCGCGGCCTCCCAGGCTCCTCAGGAGAACGCGCTGGGCGAGGCGGCGACGGAACTCCTCGACATCAACCTGGGGTTCTGACATGACGGCCCCCGACCCCTCCCCCCTCTCGCTGTCCGGCGTGGCCTTTGACGGGCGCAGCAGCCGGGACCGGGCCGCCACGCTCGACGTGAGTGGGGACGTGGCCGTGCTGCGCGTGGAGGGTGGGGAAAGCCACTGGCCGCTCGCGCAGGTCCACATCGACCCGCCCGTGCCGGGAGTGCGCCGGGTGTTGAAGTTCCCCGACGGTATGAGATTCGAGACGCGGGACGACGCCGGGGTGACGGCCCTGGAAATCCGAACCGGCCGCAACCGGGCGCTGGGGGGCGTTCGCCGCCTGGAGGCTCGCTGGTGGACCGCGCTAGGCGCCCTCGCCCTGACGCTGGCCTTCGCCTGGGACTTTGTGGTGTTCGGGATTCCCGCCCTGGCCCGGACGGCGGCCACCGCCACACCGCGCCCGGTGCTGGCGACGTTCGACCGGGAGACGATCCAATTCCTGGAGGGGAACGGCTACCTCGCGCCGAGTCGGCTGAGCGCGGCGCGGCAACAGCAGCTCCAGGCGGAATTCCGCCGGGTGGTGGCCTGGGCGGTCGGCGACTACCCCTACCGCCTGCTGCTGCGTGACGGCGAGCCGGGGGACGCGCCCTTCCAAATCGGCGCGAACGCCTTCGCCCTGCCCAACGGCACGGTGGTGATGACCGATCAGCTCGTGGCCCTCGCGCGCAGTGACCGCGAACTCCTCGGGGTGCTCGCGCACGAGACGGGGCATGTGACGGGGCGGCACGGACTGGCGGGGGTGTACCAGGGGCTGGGGCTGACGCTGCTCTCGGTCGCCGTGACGGGCGACCTGATCAGCGCGGGCACCTTTGCCGCCGCCGTGCCCGCCGCGCTGCTTCGCAACGGCTACTCGCGTGCCGCCGAGACGCAGGCCGACGAGACGGCAGGCCGCTACTTGATGGACGAGTACGGCACGACCAAGCCCCTGCGCGACATCCTCGCCCGGCTGGAGGAAGATGACCGCGAGGCCGACGAGAACAGTGTTCAGGAGGGAAACCGCGCCGAGGACTTGCTCCAGACTCACCCAGGCACGGCCCAGCGCATCCGCCACCTGCGGGAGATCGAGGCGCGGGGGCGCTGAGCTACACCCGCCCACCCCGGCTGCTTCCCCGCGTGACGCCCCCGGCGATGAGGTGGGCGACGCGCAACGGCTCGGGAATGCGGCCCGTGACGGTCAGACCAGCGAGGGCCGCCTCCGCCTGCGGGAACGTGAGGCCCACCCGCTGCACCATCACCCCCCGGCAGGGTTCCATCGGGCCCAGCACCTCGATCAGCCGCCACTTCCGCGCCCCACCCGGAACGCAGGTCAGGAGCGCCCGGCGAATACGGTCCAGGTCGGGCGCGCGGCGGGCCACGATCAGGACGGGCAGCCCGGTTGCTCGGCGCAGCGCAGTGGCGTCCACCACGTTGAAGCCCGCCAGCGCCACCCCCTGGAGCAGGATCAGGTGCAGATGGTCCGCCGCCCCGCTCGCCCCCACCAGCCGGGCGAGTTCGTCCGTGCTGTTGCGCCCGTCGCGCCGCACCCGCCCGCTGACGACCGCGTGGAGGGTGTGCCGCGCGAAGACAGTGCCGAACACGCGCACATCACCCCGGTGCTCGCGGGCAAAGGGTGCGTCGTCGAAGCCGATGGCGTGGGACAACATGCCGAGGGCGGAGGGCTGAAGGCTCCCGACCTTCAGCCTTCCTCCAGCGCCCCCTCAATGTCCGAGAGCAGGTCGCCGATGTCCTCGATGCCGATGCTCAGGCGCAGCAGCCCCGGCGTGATGCCCAGGCGGCGGCGCTCGGCTTCGGGCAGGGCGCGGTGCGAGGTGCCCCAGGGCCAGGAGAGGGTGCTCACCACGTCGGCGAGGCTGGGGGCGAGGGGAATCTTCCCCGCCAGCGCGCGGACGAAGGCGGGCGCGTCCTCGATGTCGGCGCTGAGCATTCCGCCGAAGCCATTCGGGAAGAGGTCCTGGGCGAGGTCGAACTGCGGGTGACCCGCGAGGCCGGGGTGGTAGACCGCCCGCACGCGGGGATGGTTGGCGAGCACGTCCGCGACGGCCTGCGCGTTGCCGGAGTGGGCGCGCATCCTCAGGCCCAGCGTCTTGAGGCCCTGGAGGGTCATCCAGGCGTCGAAGGCGCTCATGGTGCCGCCCAGCCGCAGGAGCCGGGTGCGAGCGGTGGCGATGAGGTCCGCCCGGCCACAGACCACTCCGCCAAAGGCCGTGGAGTGCCCGCTGAGGTACTTGCTCACCGAGTGGGTCACGAGGTCCGCGCCGTGACGGGCGGGGCGGAACACGGCGGGGCTGGCGAAGGTGTTGTCCACGCTCAGAATTGCCTCGCGGGCGTGGGCCAGCTCCGCCAGCCGGGGCACGTCCGGCACCGTCAGCAGCGGGTTGGTCAGGCTCTCGACGTGCAGCACGCGCGTCTCGGGGCGGAAGGCGGCCTCCACCTCGGCGTGGTCGGTCGCGTCCACGAAGGTCACGGTGATCCCCAGTTGCGGGAACTCCTCGGCGAGCAGGGCGTAGGTCACCCCGTACACCCGGGCGTCGGCGACGACATGGTCCCCGGCCCTCAGCACCCCCAGCAGCGCGGCGCTGATCGCCGCCATGCCGCTCCCCGCGACCAGGGCGGCCTCGGTGCCCTCCAACGAGGCGAGGGCGCGTTCCAGCGTCGCCGCGTTCGGCGTGCCGTTGCGGTAGTAGAAGCTCGCCGGTTCCTCCCCGCTCATGGCCCGTTCCAGGGCATCGAGGTCGGGAAAGGCGTACACGGTGGACTGGTAGATCGGCTCGACGAGGGGCATGGAGCCATTGGGCCGCGCCTCCTCCCCGGCGCGGGCGGCGAGGGTAGTCAGGTCGTAATCGGGGGTGCTCACCTGCCTAGGCTAGCGCCCCGGCCTCCCAGTGGCCGCGACTCGCCGGCTTCTCCCCGCCGGTTCGGTCCGTCCGCCTACTCCCCGCCCGCCCACAACCCCTGCCGTTTCAGGGCGGCGACGAGGTGCGGCTCGCGCTTCTCCATGCTGCCGCCCGGCGCAAAGTAGGCCCGTAGCAGCCGCACCCAGTCGCCCGGTTGGCCCCGGCGAGCAGCGATGGGATTCATCACCTCGATGGCCTCCCGCAATTCCTCCTCCGTCCCATCTCGGTAGCGGTCCTCGTGAATCACGAGGGGGCGGGGCACCCGCGGGCGCAGAGGCGGCTGCTCGGCAGGGGTGCCGACCGTGAGCGCCGCGAAGGGCAGCACCCCGACGGGGAGTTCCAGCAGGTCGAGAATGCCCTCCAGCCCGTTCAGCACGCCGCCGATCCAGCACCCCTGGTAACCCAGCATCTCGGCGGCGGTGAGCAGGTTCTGCCCAGCCATCACCGCGTCGCCGATCCCGAAATGCACGGCGATGGCGGGCCAGTGACCGGGAGAGGACCCGGCGACTTCCAGCACCCGGCTCACCCGGCGCACGTCGAGGCAGACCACGAAGACCTCGGAGGCAGTGGCGATGTGGGCGTTCGTCGTGAGTTCCGCGACGCGGGCCCGGAGTTCGGGACTCACCAGGCGGATGAGCGAGTAAAGCTGCGCGGTCGCATCCGTCGGGGCGCGCTGCGCGGCGTGGAGGATGGCGTCGAGGTGGTCGGCGGGCAGCGGCAGCGGTGTCCCGTCCTCCCGCGTGACGTAGTGGCGGACGGTGCGGTGCGCGTCATAAAAGGCCCGCACGTCCCCCGGTGTGCGGGTGGGGCGGGTGGGCGAGTCGGTGGTCATGCGGGGCAGGATACGCCAGCACTCGCCAGGCCAAACTCCAAATCTTGACTTTTCTAATCAGATTAAACAGGATTGGGTGTGCGTCTACTTTCTTCTTTCCTCCACGCTGCCCTCCTGCTCGGTCTGGGGCAGGCGGCCCTCGCCGCGCCCATCACCCTGAAGCACGAGCTGGGCGAGGTCACCTTCAGCGCCACACCCAAGCGGGTGGTCGCCAACAGCGAGGAGGTGGCCGAACTGCTCACGGTGCTGGGGGTGCCCACCGTCGGTTACGCGTCGGGCCGGGTGGAGGGCCAGCTCGGGCAACCGCTGAAGAACCTTTCCACCCTGGCGGCGCCCACATTGAAGGGCGCGGTCTACATCGGCAAGTACGACCAGCCCTCGCTGGAACTCGTCGCGGCCCTGAAACCCGACCTGATCCTGATGGGCAGCGGCGACGGCAGCGAGAAGCTCTACCCGGCGATGCGGAAGTTCGCGCCCACCGTGGCCTACGACTACGACAAGACGCCCTGGCGCCAGG
Organism: Deinococcus apachensis DSM 19763; assembly: GCF_000381345.1. NCBI lineage: Bacteria > Thermotogati > Deinococcota > Deinococci > Deinococcales > Deinococcaceae > Deinococcus > Deinococcus apachensis. Next base: position 394,302 of record NZ_KB906399.1, read on the forward strand.
CGCTGGGGGACCTGGGGCGGCTGTTCGGCAAGTCGGCGCAGGCGAACGCTTACCTGGAAACCTTCGATGCGCGCGTGCGGGTGCTGCGGGCACAGATCGCGTCGGTCGCCGCCCGCGCGCCCCGCACCACGCTCCTGTACATGTACGAGCCTGGCAGCGTGATGGTGTTGGGCCGGGGCTTCAGCTTCTCCAGGACCCTCGCTCAACTCGGCCTGACCCTCACCACCCCGAAGGGCATTGACCCCAACGTGGCTTTTCAGACGCTGTCGCCGGAAACCCTGCTGACGCTCGACACGGACCGGGTGGTCGTGCTGCGCGTGAAAAAGGGCGGGCAACTGGTGGGGCGCAACGCCACCGACGACATGCTGAGGCGGCTGGGCAGGCCGGTGTTCACGTACCCGCTCGATCCGCAGGAGGCGTCCAGCGGGCCGCTGACGGACCTCAAGCGGCTGGAGGGCGTGGCGAAGCTCGTGAGGCGCTGAGGGAAGCGAAGGTTCAGGAAGGGTGGCCTTCGCTCGGAACCGGCGGCGGCACCACCAGCGCGCTCAGGCCCACGCCTCCCAGCCCCGCCATCACCGCCACGCCCAGCCACAATTCCAGGCTGAGGTTGCTCAGGCGCAGGGCCACCAGCAGGCCCAGGTACGGGACCCATACGGCCAGCGGGAGCAGGAACGCGAAGGCCCGCAGCGCCCAGGGCCGCGCCGGGGAAGGATTGAGCAGGAGCAGCAGGGCGTCCACGACCAGACCCGCCGCCAGCATCAGCAGGGGCACCCGCCACTCACCCGGCACGAGCATCAGCGCCATCAGGACCGTGTTCAGGCCGTACATCAGCGTCACGGCGCCGAAGGGCAGGCGGAAGCGCCGCAGCAGGAGCAGCACGGGCGCGGCCAGGATGAGCGCGGTGACGAGGATACTTCCCAGCTCGCCGCGCGTCTGCACGTAGCCCAGGCCCTGCGGGGCGCTCAGCAGGCCCCAGAGGTACATGTGCATGAAGGAGACGAAGCTCAGGAGCGCGGTGGCCGACAGCACGGCGGGCCAGGCGACTCCGGCCGGGGCCGCGCGGGAGGTGGGCGTGCGCCAGGCGCTCACGAGCGGCGCCGCCAGGATGCTCGCCGCCCCCGCGAACAGCAGCAGGTGCGTGGGCGAGAGCAGCGCCTCGATCCCCACCTCGATCCCGAAGACGGTGTGCCAGATCAGGTCGCCGATCCCGCCGATGCCGAAGATCGGCACGCCGAGCGCGGCGATGTGGTAGCCCTCCGGGAAGGCCGCGAAGCCCCGCCGTCCGGTTCGCCAGCCCTGCGCCCCCAGCCACAGCACCCAGGCCGCCACCGCCAGGAACCCCGAGTAGAACAGCGCGTGCCAGGGCGTGAAGAACGTCTCCAGGCTCTCCCCGTAGCGGTTGTGCGCCCAGCCGTCCACGAAGATGCCCGTCGTGAGCCACCAGCCCAGCGCCAGGGTGATGAGGTTCTGCGCGGGTGTGGCGCGGCGGATCGTGCCGGGGGCAGGCACGGAGGCGGGGACGGTCGTGGTCATAGCGCAGTGTAGGCACCCGCGGGGAAGTGGGGGAAAGAAGCCTGGTCACAGTTCCTGGGCGCGGCAGGAAGGAATCCGGCTCCCTCTCAATCCGGATCAGCCGACGCGGACCTCCCTGCCCCCGCGTTCCGGGGCCGACGCCCTCCCCTTCACTCGCAGGAGAGCCCGTTCACAGACTCCGCGAGGCCACCTGTGCCCTATCGCCAGACCTCAGGCCGTCACCCGCCCCCGGCCCCCGTTTTTTCCTACCCGCACGATGTCGGTGACCCCAGGCACCTGCAAGATCGCCGCCCGCAGGGCCTCCACGTCCCCGTTTCCCGTCACCGCCAGACGCAGGTAGATGTGCGCGGTGTCGTCGGCCCCCACCCCCGCCTCGACCTTGAGTGGGCTGCGCTTCTGGGCGGCCAGCACGCCCAGCACGTCGGCGAGCAGCCCCGACCGGTCCGGCGCGACCACATCGAAGTCGACCAGCGTGCTGCCCGGCGTCCCCGAGTCCCAGGAGGCGGCGACGCAGCGCTCGGGCTCCTCCTTCAGCAGCCGGATCATGTTGGGACAGTCAATGCGGTGGATGCTGACCCCCCGCCCGCGCGTGAGGTAGCCCATGATCTGGTCCCCCCGGATGGGGTTGCAGCACTGGGCGAGTTTGGTGGTCGTGCTCAGCCCCTCGACGTACACGCCGCCGGATTCACCGGGGGCAGGGGGGGGACGCCTCACCGGGGCGGGTGCCTGCTCCTGAGCCAGGGTCGGCGACAGCACCCGGCCCACCACGCTGGGCGTGAGTTTCCCCGCGTGCAGGGCGAGGTACAGGTCGTCCGGGTTGCGGGTGCCGACCAGCTTCTGGGTGGCCTCCTCCAGCAGCTTGGTCCGCATGAGCTGCCGCACCGGGAGCTGGCGCTTGCGCAGGTAGCGCTCCAGCAGGTCGTGCCCGTGCTGCAAGGCCTCCTCGCGCTCCTGCTGGCGGAAGTGGTGGCGAATCTTGGCGCGGGCTGAGCGGGTGACGGTGAAGTTGAGCCAGTCCTTGCTGGGGTGGCTGTTCTTGCTCGTCACGATCTCGACCATGTCGCCGTTTTGCAGCTTGTGCGAGAGCGGCACGATGGAGCCGTTCACCCGCGCGCCCACTGTCGTCTCACCGATGCGGGTGTGGATGTGGTAGGCGAAATCGACGGGTGTGCTCCCCGCCGGAAGCGAGATCGCCAGCCCCTTGGGCGTGAAGACCCGCACGCGCTGCGAGAGGATGTCGGTCTTGACCGCGTCGAGGTAGTCGGACGCGTCGTTGATCTCGTTCTGGAGTTCGCGCAGTTGGGCGAGCCAGTTCTCGCGGTCCCGTTGCGCGAGCTGCGAGCCCTGCTTGTACATCCAGTGGGCCGCCACGCCGTACTCGGCGACTTCGTGCATCCGGCGCGAGCGAATCTGCACCTCGATGGGTTGCCCGCTCTGGCTGATCACGGTCGTGTGCAGGCTCTGGTAGCCGTTGGGCTTCGGGACCGCGATGTAGTCCTTGAAGCGGCCCGGCAGCGGCGTCCACATCGAATGCACGATGGAGACGGTGTGGTAGCAGATGCGCTTCTCGCGCGTCTCCTCGGCCCGCTCGCGGCGCTTCTCGTCGGTGCCGGGGGGAACGTGGAGTTCCTTTGGGGTCAGGATCACCCGGATGGCGAGGAGGTCGAAAATCTGCTCCAGCGCCTTGCCCTCCTTCTGCATCTTGTTGTGGATGCTCCAGAGGTGCTTGCTGCGCCCGGCGATGTCGATGTCGCTCACCCACTCGGGGAGTTCGAGGTCGTCGTGGAGCGCCTCTCGCAGTTGCTCCACTGCCTGCTCAATCAGGGCCTGGCGCTCCTCCTGGCGGGTCCGCAACCGGCTCTGGAGGTACGCGTAGGCGTCGGGCTGGAGGTACTTGAAGGCGAGGTCCTCCAGCTCCCACTTGATCTGCCCGATACCCAGCCGATGCGCGAGGGGCGCGAAGATGTCCATCGTCTCGCGGGCGATGCGCTGCTGCTTTTCGGGCTTCATGGCGCCCAGGGTTCTCATGTTGTGCAGGCGGTCGGCGAGCTTGACCACGATCACGCGCAGGTCGCCCGTCATGGCGACGAGCATCTGGCGCAGGTTCTCGGCCTGGATGTCACGGCCCGTGTCGCCCACCTCGGCCTGCTGGCTGCCCTGCTTGGAGAGCTTGCTGACCTTCGTCTCGCCCTCCACGATGCGGCGCACGTCGGGGCCGAACTCGCGCTCGATCTGGTCGAAGGTCACTGCGTCCACGTCCTCGACCGTGTCGTGGAGCAGCCCGGCCATCAGGCTGTCGGTGTCCATCCCCAGCCGCGCGAGGATGGTGGCGACCGCGACCGGGTGGGTGATGTACGGCTCGCCGCTCCTCCGTTTCACGCCCGCGTGGGCGTCGCGGGCAAAGGCGTAGGCCCGCTCCACCCGCTCGCGGTCAGCCGGGGGGCGGTCCGCGATCAGTGGGCGAAGCTCCTCCATGCCGTGTTCGGAGGGGCCGGGTTCTAGCGGGCCATGCACGCGGGGCAGAATAGCGCGTGGGCGCGGCGGGAAGGGTGGGGCCATGACCAGACGGGCCTCCCCAACCTCAAGACATGCTCAGGCCACCCGGGAGGCAAGGACCGGGAAGAGGCGCTACGCTGAGGGGCGTGAAGGTGGACCGGCTGGAACAGGACGACGCCCGGCGCGAGCGCATTGCCCGCGCGGCCTTCGAGCTGTTCGCCCGCTCCGGCCTGGAGGGTACCAGCGCGCAGGACATCGCCCGCGCCGCCTTCGTGAGCCGCACCAATCTGTACCGCTACTACCCCTCCAAGGTGCATATGCTCCTGGCCCACTTCGAGCGCACGGTGCGCGACACCCGCGACGAGGCGGTGCGGCGGCTGCACGCGGGCGCCGCACCGCAGGTCGTCTGGGGCCAAGTCACGGCCCGCATGGCCGACCTGGGCGTGCGCTACCGCCACCTGGTCGGCGCGGTTGGGCACGCCGTGCTGGGCGCGCGGGTGGCCCCGGCCAATTCGGACGAGGGCGTTCGCACCGCGCTCACGCTGGTGGCGCTGGTCGAGCCCGTGCTCGTCGCCATGCGGGACCGGGGGGCGCTGCGCGACGGGGTGAACACCCACCTGCTGAGCGCCCTGCTGGTGGACGCCTGCCTGCTCGCCCTGCTGCACGGCGGCCACCGCGACCAGCGCGAGGTGCTGCGCGACTGGCAGGACCGTTTCTCGTTGCTGCTGCACGGCGCCCTCGCCCCCGGCGTGACCGAGGAGAGCGTGCGGGAAAGCGGTCTGATTCTGGACCGCCGGAACTGAATTTGGAAGACGAGGAACGCGGAGGCCCGAGCTTCCGCGTGTCCTGTGTCTTCGAGAACCCGCTCAGCCCGCGGCGACCTCCGGCAGCCGCTCCTGAAAGCGGGCGGCGGTCGAGGCCCTCACCTCGTCCAGGGTGGCGCCGGGCATCAGCTCGGTCAGGGTCAGTTCACCGTCAAGGAATTCAAAGACGGCCATGTCGGTGATGATCATGCTGACGTTTCCCCTGGCCGTCAGCGGCAGCGTGCATTCGGGGACAATCTTCGGCGTGCCGTCCGGGTCGGTATGCGTCATGGTCACGATCAGGCGCCCAGCCCCACTCGCCAGGTCCATCGCTCCACCCACTCCCAGGAGGGGTTTCCCAGGTACAGCCCAGTTCGCCAGATTCCCCGCTTCATCCACCTGGAGACCACCCATCACCGCCACGTCCACGTGGCCACCGCGAATCATCCCGAAGGACTCGGCGGAGTCGAAGTAGCTCGCCCCGGGCAAGGCCGTCACCGGAATCTTGCCCGCGTTCACGGGGTACTCCATCGCCCCGCCGTCCTCGGGCGCGGGGCCGACGCCCAGCATGCCGTTCTCGGTGTGCAGGTTGACGCCATGTTCGGGCGTGATCAGGTCGGCGACCAGGGTGGGGATGCCGATGCCGAGGTTCACCACGTCGCCGGGACGCAGTTCCCGCAGGGCGCGGCGGGCCATGTGCATGCGGGATTCGTCCACCTTCTTGGCGCTGCCCTTCACATCAGCGCTGGAGCCCAGATCCTCGGGGGTCAGGTGAGCTTGGACGAGGTAGTCCACATAGAGGCCGGGGGTGTGGACGTGTTCGGGGTCGATCTCCCCCACCTCGACGATCTCCTCGACCTCCACCACAACCACATCGGCAGCCGTCGCCATCGCGCGGTTGAAGTTCTGCTCGGTGAGGCGGTACTGGAGATTCCCGGCGCGGTCGGCTCTCCAGGCGCGGACGAAGGCGACGTTTCCCCGCAGGGCGGGGACGAAGACCATTTCCCGCCCGTTCAGGCTTCGAACGTCGGCTCCCTCGGCAATCACCGTTCCGGCCGCCGTCGGGGTATAGAAGCCCCCGATCCCGGCTCCCCCCGCCCGCAGCGCTTCAGCCAGTGTCCCTTGCGGCAGGAGTTGGACTTCCAGAGTGCCCTGTTGGGCCGCCGCCACCGCCTCGCGGTTGCTGGTAAAGAACGAGCCGATGGCCTTCCTGATCTGCCCGTTCCTGAGCAGACGGCCCCCGCTCAGCCCCGCCTCGCCCACATTGTTGCCCACGAAGGTCAGGTCGCGGGTGTCCGTCCCGGCCAGAGCATGAACGAGGTGGACGGGATTGCCGGTCATCCCGAAGCCCCCGACCAGCAGCGTGTCGCCCGATTTCACGAGCCGGGCAGCTTCCTCCAGGGTAATGACTGGCACCGTCTTCATGCGTCCACCCGCTCGATCAGGGCCGCCTCGCCCTGGCCGACACCCACACACAGGCTCACCACGCCGTAGCGGCCTTCCCGCCGCCGGAGTTCGTGGGCGAGGGTGGTGACGAGCCGGGCGCCGCTCATGCCCAGCGGGTGACCCAGGGCGATGGAGCCGCCGTGAATGTTCAGCCGCTCGTGCTCGACCTGCAACTCTCGCATGCAGGCGATGACCTGGGCCGCGAAGGCCTCGTTGATCTCGACGAGGTCCACGTCGGCCAGGTTCATCTCCAGACGGTTCATCAGCTTGCGGACGGCGGGGACGGGACCCAGGCCCATCACCCGGGGATCGACGCCAGCCGAGGCGGCACCGACCCAGCGGGCGAGAGGCTTGAGCCCCAGTTCGCGGGCCTTGGCGGCACCCATCAGGACGAGCGCCGCCGCACCGTCGTTCAGCCCGCTGGCATTGCCTGCCGTGACGCTGCCTCCCTTCCGAAAGGCGGGCTTCAAGCCAGCCAGGGTCGCTTCATCCGTCGCCAGCGTGAAGGTGTCGCCGTCGCGCTTGTAGCGGGGATGCTCGTCGGTGTCGAACACCGTCACGCCCTTTTTTCCCTTGACCTTGATGGGCACGATTTCATCCCTGAACGTGCCATCGTTGAGGGCCTGCACCACGCGGCGCTGCGACTCCAGGGCAAAGGCGTCCTGCTCCTCGCGGGTGATCTCGCCCCCCGCAATGCGGCCTTCCCGGCTGCACTCCACGATGTTCTCGGCGGTCTCGCCCATCGCTTCCAGGGGGAAAAGGGCCTCCATCGCCGGGTTGGGGAAGCGCCAGCCCAGCGTCGTGTCGTAGAGGGTGACGTTGCCGCCCGCGAAGGGCTGAGTGCCCTTGGGCATGACGAGCGGCGCGCGGGTCATGCTCTCCACTCCCCCGGCCACGTACACGTCACCGTCTCCGTTCCGAATCGCCCGAGCGGCGGTATTGATGGCGGAGAGACCCGAGGCACAAAGGCGATTCACGGTGAGGCCGCCGACGTGGTGGGGCAACCCGGCGAGGAGGGAGGCCATGCGCGCCACGTTACGGTTGTCCTCGCCCGCCTGGTTGGCGCAGCCCAGAATCACCTCCTCGATCTGGTCGGGAGAGACGCCAGCACGGGACACCGCCTCACGAATCACCGTGGCGGCCAGATCATCGGGGCGGACAGATGAGAGCGAACCGCGAATGGCACCGACGGGCGAACGCACCGCCGACACGATCACCACGTCGCGGTCTTGCAGGGGCTGGGAGGGAGTCATGGCAAAGGGTTCCTTTCGAACAGAAGACAGACAGGGTGCGGCCCACATTCAAGCGCGGTTTGCCCCCCGCTTTCCAGGTCCATGGTCTGTTATTTGGAACGTGCCCGCCTGACGCTTGCGAGGTGAAACGCCCCTTGGCGGTCCCTTCATGCCTCCATCGGCTGTTCGGGAAGCTCCGGGCCGCTGGTATGCTCGCCGCATGAGCGCCCCCTCCCGTTCGGCAAGGCCTCCCCTGACCCAGCTTCCCGCCTGGCAGGCGCTGCAGGCGCACTTTGAGGAGGTCCGGAACACCCAATTGCGCGACCTGTTCGCCCAGGACCCAGAGCGGGGGGAGCGGCTGACCGCCGAGGGGGCGGGATTGTATCTCGACTACTCCAAAAACCGGGTGACGGACGAGACGCTGCGGCTGCTCCTGGCACTGGCGCGCGAGGCGGGGGTGGAGGCGCGGCGGGACGCGATGCTCGCGGGCGAGCGCATCAACGTGACCGAGAACAGAGCGGTGCTGCACACGGCCCTGCGCGCTCCCCGTGGGGCAACGGTGAACGTGGACGGCGAGAACGTCGTTCCCGGAGTGCAGGAAGTCCTCGACCGGATGAGCGCCTTTGCCGAGCAGATCAGGAACAGGACCTGGCTCGGCGCGACCGGGAGACCCATCCGCAACGTCGTCAACATCGGCATCGGCGGCTCGGACCTCGGCCCGGTCATGGCGTACGGGGCCCTTAAGCACTATGCCGACCGCGGCCTCACCCTGCGCTTCGTGTCCAATGTGGACGGCACCGATCTGGTCGAGAAGACGCGCGACCTCGACCCTGCCGACACGCTCTTCATCGTCTCCAGCAAGACCTTCACCACTCAGGAGACGATGGCGAACGCCCGCAGCGCCCGCGCGTGGTTGCTTGCTGGGCTCGGGAGCGTGAGGGACGAGAACGCCGCCATTGCCCGCCACTTCGTTGCCGTCAGCACGAATGCCACCGAGGTGGAGAAGTTCGGCATCGACACCGCCACCATGTTCGGCTTCTGGGACTGGGTGGGGGGCCGCTATTCGGTGGACAGCGCCATCGGCCTCTCGCTGATGGTCGCCATCGGGCCCGACGGCTTCCGGGACTTCCTGGCGGGCTTTCACGAGATGGACGAGCATTTCCGCACGGCGCCTCTGGAAGGAAACCTCCCCGTCCTGCTCGGCGTGCTGGGCGTGTGGTACCGCAACTTCTTCGGGGCGCAGACGCACGCCGTCCTGCCCTATGACCAGTACCTCGCCTATTTCCCCGCCTACCTTCAACAGCTCGACATGGAGAGCAACGGCAAACACGTCACCCTGACGGGCGAACAGGTGGACTACGACACCGGCCCGGTGGTCTGGGGACAGCCGGGCACGAACGGGCAGCACGCCTTCTACCAGCTCATCCACCAGGGGACCACGCTGATTCCCTGCGATTTCCTGGGCTTCTGCCAGACGCTCAACCCGCTGCCGCCGCACCACGACCTCCTGATGGCGAACGTGTTCGCGCAGACGGAGGCGCTGGCGTTCGGCAAGACGCTGGACGAGGTGCGGGCGGAAGGCGTGGGCGCCGACCTCGCCCCTCACCGCGTCTTCGAAGGGAACCGCCCGACGAATACGATCCTGGCCGACCGCCTGACGCCGCGCACGCTAGGCGCCCTGATCGCCCTGTACGAGCACAAGGTCTTCGTACAGGGGGCGATCTGGAACATCAATTCCTTCGATCAGTGGGGCGTGGAACTCGGCAAGGTCCTCGCCGGGAAGATCGTGCCCGAGCTTCAGGCGGAGGGGGAGCCGGAGTTACGGCACGACTCCAGCACGAACGCACTCATCCGGCGCTACCGGGCACGGCGCGGGTAAAACTGCCCCTCAGCGCACCCGGACGGCCTTGCTCGCGGGCTGGGTCCGCAGCCAGTTCACGAAGCGGCGCACCCGGTCGTCAGCGAGCAGGGCGTCGACGCTGTGGTACTCGCCCGCCAATTCCGCGTTCGTGAAGGTGCGGTGCAGGAACTTGTGACAGGCCGGGCAGAGCATCACCGTGGGCAACTCGTAAACCTTCACCCCTTGCCGCCGTCCCTGCGACTTCGGCACGAGGTGATGCTCGGTCAGCATGGGCGTCTCGCGCTCGCACAGAGCGCAGACGGCGGGCTCGCGGGGCGGGAGCGGCCAGTTGGATTCGGGGCGGCGGCGGGCCATTGGGGGCCATGATGGCGTGTGGGGGAGCGGGGAGACCGGGTGGGGCGTTACGGGAGGGTGAGTGGTCAGGGGTGGTTGGACAAAGAAAGCGGAGGCAAAAGCTTGTGCCTTCGCCCCCACTCTCCACTCACCGCGCCCCACTTACAGCTTCGTCAACTTCGGGTACTTCGTAATCGCCTCGTCCTCGCTGAGGAATTCGCCCTCGGCGTCGGGACTCCAGACGACCTCGGCGCGGATCAGGTCGCCGGGATTCAGCGAGCTGATCGCCATCAGGGCGGCCCGGGCCTCGTCGGCGGTGGTCACACCCGCCGGGGGCAGGGTGGCGAGGGTGTGGGCGGCGACCGCGATGGTCACGGCGAGGTACAGGTCGCCCACGTCCTTCTGGAAGGTGTAGTCGGTGCGGTGCTCGAAGCCGGTGTTCACGTCGCGGTTCTGGTAGTTGCTCGTGGTTTGCTCGGTAAAGGCGGCGCGGGCCCCGGTGGCCCAGGCACCGACCTGGGCGTCGGCCGCGCTCGCCGCTCCCTGGGCCCGTTCGACGTTGCCGTAGGCCCAGCGCTCGGGATGGCGCAGCACTACGAGCGCCGCCTCCTGAAGCATGCGGGCGAGCCCCTCGTTCGTATCGGGGTCGCCGGAGCGGGCCACCCGCTGAAGGTCGCGCTTGACCTCGTCCCCCTCGGCGAGCAGGAGCTGCACGCTCACCGCCTGCGCGGTCCCGTTCAGGGTGCCCAGGCCGCCCAGCCCGCGGGCCGCGCCCCCTCCCCCGCCCAGGCTGCGGCGCATGAAGCCCACCACGCTGAAGACGACCAGGCCGAACACGAGCAGCCCGATGAGGCCGAAGCCGCCGCCCCCACCGCCGTAATAACCGCCGCCGTACCCGCCCCCACCGATGATGATCGGGCCGCTGTACCCCCCGCCCGAGTACCCGCCGCCGCTGTAGCCGCCCCCGGAGGACCCACCGCCGAAGCTCCCGCCACCCCCGCCGGACGAGCCCCCACCCCCCGTGCTGCCGCCGAAGCCGCCCCCCGACTGTGCGGCGGCGTGGCCCAGCAAGGTCAGCACGGCGAGCACGAGCGCCAGCGTGACGAGGAGCGCCAGAACACTCCGAATGGACCTGTGCGAAAAGATCGGCATGACGCCTCAGTGTATGGGGTGGGGCGGCCCCCGGTTCCCGCCGGGTAAAGGCTTGGCGAAGGCGCTGTGCCTGCGCCGCCTTAGACTCGCCCCATGAGCACCGAGAACACCATCAACCTGAACACCGACGAATGGGAGGCTTTCCTGGCGGACCTCTACGAGCGGGACGACCGGCTGGAGCGGCGCGAGCCGGGCGCCAGCTACTCCCCCGAGGAGGACGTGGACCCCTACGTCCTGAGCGGTCACGCCGAGGCCCTGCGGAGCGCCGAGGTGGACGGCGATGTGTGGGGCACCCTCGCAGACATCGAGGAGGAGGCCGGGGACGAGGAGGACGCCTGGGCGAAGATCGTCGCCTTCTATCTCGACCGGGGCTGCGTCCTGGTGCGGGTGACGGACGCGGACGAGCCCGAGGAGTGGCTGCTGGAGGCCGGGCTGGCGCGTCGGCTGGGGCTGCCCGTGGGGGCTGAACAGCGGTGAACCCCCCCTGAACGGTGGCTCATCCGTTCATGAGAGGGCAGGCCTACCCTGCGATTATGTCTAACCGCGAAGAACGTCACTTTCCGCTGGGACGGCTGCTCCTGCTGGGCGCCCTGATCGGGGGGGCGGCCTACTACCTCAGCCGCGAACAGAACCGCCGTGCCCTGGACCAGAAGCTCTCGGAACTGGGGCTCAAGGACGCCGCCGAGAACGTGGGCGACAGCGTGACCAAGGGCTGGGAGAAGACGAAAGACGCCGCGACGAGCGCTGGACAGGTTCTCGTCGACAAAGCGGGCGAGGTGCGGGACGCCGTGCAGCAGGGCGGCGCCCAGGCCGGACTGGACAAGGCGAAGGAAGTCGCGGGCGAGGCGAAGGTCGCCGTCCAGGGCGCCGCCGCTGAGGCGAAGGACGCCGCTCGGGATGTGGCCGATACCGCGAAGAGCGAGGCGAAAGACGTGCAGGGCCAGGTCAGGGACGCGGCCCAGGACGCTAAGCAGAACGTTCAGCAGGCGGTCGATCAGGCCAAGGATCAGGCGCAGGACGCCGCCCAGGAGGCCCGACAGAAGGCCGCGCAGGCCGCGAGTCAGGTCCAGGGCCAGGCTGCGGGACAGGACGTGCAGCAGGCCGCGAGCCAGGTCAAGAGCCAGGCGCAATCTGACGCCGCCGATGCTCGCGCCTCCGCTCAGCAGGCCTCGAAGAACGCGCAGACCACAGCCCAGAATGTCGCGGCCGACGCGCGTGCGGGTGCCCAGAACGTGAAGAACGACGTGCAGCAGGGCGCCAGTGCGGTCAAGAACGACGCCCAACGGGCCGCGAGCGATGTTAAAACCGGCACGCAGCGCGCCGTGAACGACGTGAAGAGCGCGGTGAAGGACGCCGAACGCCGAATGTAGGGTCGCGTCCCTTCGGAAGAACCTCCCGCCCGGGAGGTTTTTTCATGGCTCCCGACCGTGACCGCTGCCCCGCCCCAAATCCTCACCTGCGGGTAGACTCCGGGCATGACGCGCCGAGACGGCGAAGGCCGCGCGGTAACACTCGAACGGACGGGGACGCTGGAACAGACGACGACCCAGCGCCCACGGCTGTACCGGGTGCTGCTGCTGAACGACGATTACACCCCGATGGAGTTCGTGGTCGAGGTCCTAGAACGCTACTTCCGCAAGGCGGAACAGGAAGCCCGGCTCATCATGCTGGCCGTCCACCACAAGGGGCAGGGTGTGGCGGGCGTGTACACGCGCGACGTGGCCGAGACCAAGGTCGCGCAGGTTACCGCCCACGCCCGGCGGGAAGGCCATCCGCTGCGGCTGGTAGCGGAGCCGGAGGCGAACGAATGATCGGGGATCATCTTCAGGTCACCATCGGGCGGGCGGCGGATTACGCCCGTGAGGCCGGGCACGAGTACGTGACCCTCGAACATCTCCTTCTGGCCCTGACCCATGACCCGGAGGCGCGCGAGGCGCTGCTGGCAGTGGGCGCGGACGTGGAGCGGCTGCGCGACGACCTCCAGGACCTGCTGGACGACTTCGAGGTGGTGGAGGACGCCCAGCCCGACTTCACCCTCGGGGTTCACCGGGTCGTGCAGGGCGCCGTGCTGCAACTGCACGCGAGCGGCAAGGGAAACGAGCAGGCCGACGGCGCCCGCGTCCTCGCCGAGCTGCTGGAGGAGGAGGACTCGCCCGCCCGCGCGGCGTTGGAGGCCCAGGGCGTGACGCGGCTGGATGTGCTGGCCTACGTGTCGCACGGCGCGGCGAAGGTGGCAGGCCGCGAGCGGGAGCGGCGGGTGGCGGGCGTGGACGGTGAGCCGGAGGGGAACGCCCCCGCCGAGCAGAACCCGCTGGAGGCTTACGCGACGGACCTCACCGCGCAGGCGAGGGCCGGGGAGTTCGATCCGGTCATCGGGCGCGAGGCCGAGCTGACGCGGGTCGTCCATATCCTCGCGCGGCGGGCCAAGAACAACCCTGTTCTCGTCGGCGAGCCGGGCGTTGGCAAGACGGCGCTGGCGGAAGGGCTCGCGCAGCGGGTGGCGGACGGGAAGGCGCCGGGGTTCCTGCGCGGGGCCTCCGTCTACGCCCTCGACCTGGGCGCCCTCCTTGCCGGAACGCGCTACCGGGGCGACTTCGAGCAGCGGCTCAAGGCCGTCCTCGCTGCGCTGGACGGGCAGAACGCCGTGCTGTTTATCGACGAGCTGCACACGCTGGTCGGGGCCGGGGCGACCGAGGGGGGCAGCGTGGACGCGGCCAACCTCCTCAAACCGGCGCTCGCACGCGGCAAGCTGCGGGTGCTGGGCGCGACCACTCCCGCCGAGTTGCGCCACCTCGAACGCGACCGGGCGCTGTGGCGCCGCTTCCAGACTGTGGAGGTGCCCGAGCCGTCCGAGGAGGACGCCCTCGCCATCCTGCGGGGCCTCGCGCCGGGGTACGCCGCGCACCACGGGGTCAAGTACTCGGACCCGGCGCTCGACGCCGCCGTGCGCCTCTCGGCCCGGCACCTGCGCGACCGCTTCCTGCCCGACAAGGCCATCGACGTGATCGACGAGGCGGGGGCCGCGCGCTCCTCGGCCGGGATGGGCGGCGAGATCACGGAGACGGACATCGAGTCGACCGTCGCCCGCATGGCCCGAGTGCCTGTTGGCGCCGTGAAGGCGGAGGAGGTGCAGTCGCTCGCCACGCTGGAGGCAGACCTGAAGGCGCGGGTGTTCGGGCAGGACGCTGCCGTTGAAGCGGTGGCGAGCGCCGTCAAGCTCGCGCGGGCGGGGCTGCGCGATCCCCTCAAGCCGCAGGGCGCCTTCCTCTTCGCCGGGCCGACCGGGGTGGGCAAGACCGAACTGGCCCGCGCGCTGGCCGACCGGCTGGGCGTGGAATTGCTGCGCTTCGACATGAGCGAGTACCAGGAGGCGCACACGGTTGCGCGGCTGATCGGCGCCCCTCCCGGCTACGTGGGCTTTGACCAGGGCGGCCTGCTGACGGACGCGGTGGCGAAGAACCCTCACGCCGTCCTCCTCCTCGACGAGATCGAGAAGGCACACCCGGACGTGTACAACCTCTTCCTGCAACTCATGGACCACGGCACGCTGACCGACCACACCGGCAAGAAGGTGGACGGGCGCGGCCTGATCCTGACCTTCACCACGAACGCCGGGGCCGCCGACGCCTCACGCCCGGCTCTCGGCTTCTCCCGGGAGGGCCGCGCGGGCGATGAGGCCGAGGCGGTCAAGCGCACCTTCACGCCGGAGTTCCGCAACCGGCTGGACGCGGTGATTCACTTCCGGCCCCTCTCGCCCGCGGTCATGTCGAGCGTGGTGGACAAGTTCCTGCAGCAACTGGAGGTGCAACTGGCCGAGCGGCAGGTGACGCTGACCGTCACGCCCGCCGCCCAGGCCCTCCTCGCCAAACTGGGATACGACCCGCAGATGGGTGCCCGGCCCCTCGCCCGCGTGATCGAGGAGCGGGTCAAGCGCCCCCTGGCCGACGAGCTGCTGTTCGGGCGGCTCAAGGATGGCGGACAGGTGACGGTGGAGGCGGAGGAAGACACCTTCCGGTTTGAGACGGGCACGCTGGCCGCGAACTGAGGATTAGCTGGAGAGGTCGAGCGGCTGCGCCCGGGCCACCGCCCAGCGTGGGTGCAGCCGCACCGGCCTCAGCCCGTAGGCGGTGATATAGCCCGGCAGGCGTTGCAGGCCGGGAATGCCGTGCAGCACCCGCAGCAGCAGGGTGGGCACATGAACGGGCTGGGGGCCGTCCAGACCCTCGACCTCGCGCTCCTCGATGACCTGCTGGGCCTGGAGGACGGCGATCTGCCACGCCCGGGTGCGCTGGACGCGGGCGAGGTGCCGGGGCCGCAGCCGCCCCGCGCGCAGGGGTCCCGAGAGCAGGTTGGCTGCCGCCACCGCGTCCTGCACCGCCATGTTGATCCCCAGCCCCCCGATGGGCGAGATGGGGTGCGCCGCGTCACCGATCAGGAGCAGGCCGGGCCGCCACCAGCGCCGAACGCGGGCCACTTCAACGGCGAGGAGGTGCAGTTGCCGCCACTCGGTGAGCGTCTGCACCCGCTCGGCCAGCCAGGGAATCGTGCCCGCCACCGCCTGCTGGATGGGGCCAACCCCGGCGGCGCGGGCCTGGGCGTAGCTCCCCTTGCGGATGGAGTAGCCCACCTGCCAGCGTTCGCCGTGATCGGTCATCACAATGCAGTGCGGCCCGCGCAGGTGCAGGTCGATGCTGCCGTCCGGATCACCCACGCGCCGCGGCAGGGCGAACCACAGCACGTCCTGCCCGGGCGAGAGGCGGCGCAGCCTCAGCCCCGCCAGGTCCCGGACCTTGGAGAAGCGACCGTCGGCCCCGATGGTGAGCGTCGCGGGGAGGTCGTGCAGTTCCCCCGCCTGACGGTAGCGGACGCCGCTCACCCGGCCGCCCTCCTCCAGCAGACCCTCGACCCGGGCGCCGAACACCACCCGGGCATGGGGATAGCGGCCCAGTTCGGCGGCCAGAAAGGTCAGGAAGCGCGACTGGGCCATCACGGTCAGGTAGGGGTAGGGGGTTCGCAGCCGGGAGAAGTCGGCGATGACCTGGCTGCCCCCGGCGCGGACCAGGCGGGCCCGGTGCGCGCGGGTATGCGCGAGCCGCAGGAGGGGCGCCGCCAGGCCCAACCCCGCGAGCAGTTCCATGATCGCCGGGTGCAGGGTGTCGCCCCGGAAACTGCGCTCGAAGTCCCGCGCGGCCTCCAGCACGCTCACCGGTATCCCCTGCCGGGCGAGGAGCAGCGCCAGCACCAGGCCCGCCGGACCTCCCCCCACGATGCACACGTCCTGCGGCCCAAATTCCATGGGGGGCATTCTGGGCAGTCCCGGGTGGGCGCGGCTGTAGGGAATGCTGCGGGTTGCGAAGAACGTGAAGGCCCCATCATCTGCCGTCTGGACGACGCCCGCTTGGGGGACATTGCGTCGCGTCGGACGATGCGACATGTTCCTTCCAACCTGAATGCCCACGGCGGGGGCTGAGATGCAGATTCTTCCTGGCATCTATCAGGTCAACGGTTCCCCCTAGGGCCGCCACCAGAACGGCTACCTCATCCGGTCCGGCGGGGCCACAGTGCTGATCGACTCAGGCGACACGCACGAGACCACCCTGGGCGAGGTGGAGCGCAACCTGGCCCGCTGGGGCGTCGGGATGGACCTTTACCTTCCACTGAGCCGGGCGCACCGGAAGCGACCGGGCGCGTACCGTAAATTATGTCTCCCCTCGACACCCTCACCCTCTCCGGCATTCGCCTCTACCAACGGTATCTCTCGCCGCGCAAGGGCTTTCGCTGCGCGCATGTGGCGCTGCACGGCGGGGAGTCGTGTTCGGCGGCGGTGGCGCGCATCGTCCGCGAGGACGGGCTGATCGGGGGGCGTCGCCGCATCGCCACCCGCTTCCAAGAGTGCCGCGCCGCGCATCACGTGCTGCACGCCGGTTCCCCCCTCGCCTTCGGCACGAGCGGGCCACGGATGAGGGGCGTGTGCTGCTGCGGGCCGATTCCCATTCCCTTCCGGTGCGGGTAGGTCAGATCAGGCGTTCAAAGGCGCCGGGGAGAGGGTCACGAGCCCGGAGCGGTCCACCGTGATCTCGTTGCTGTAGCCGCTGTCCAGGTCCTGGTAACGGTAGGTGGTGTCGCCCGTTCGCGTGTAGCGCTGGCGGGCGACGCGCACTTCCAGAGAGGGCACGTCCACCCAGGCTGCCCGCAAGTCCCCAGTTCCGCCGATACTCAGGTCAAGGCGGCGGATGGGCAGCGTGTTCGTCAAGGGCGTGGCGCGGATATCCACGTCGGTGCAGCCCCGCAGATGCGGGAGCGGCTGCCCCTCGGCCGCCCTCCATTCCCCCTCGCCCGAGCGGGAAAGGTCCAGGTGCCGCCCGTCCGCCAGGGCGCAGCGGAGACGGGAGGGCTGGCCGTCCCCCGTGATCTCCAACCCGTAGGACAGGGTGTAGGGCCGCCCCTCCGCAACCCCCACCACCGTTCCCTGCGCCTCCGTCCACGGCCTGAGGCGCAGGTGTTCCAGGCTGGGTTCGTCGGCGTCGAGGCTGCGCCACACCACGTCCACGCCCGCGCCCTCCCTACTCGCGCCCCGGCACCTGCGGCGGCTCGCCCCGGAAGACGTCCTGGCCCTGTACCGGCCTCAGCCGCACGACCTGCCCAGAGCGGGCGCTCTCGTACACGGCGTCCAGAATGCGGTGGTCCTGCACGCCCTCCTCGCCGGGGGTCCACGGTTTCCTGCCCTCGCGGATGCACCCGGCAAAGTGGTCCATCTCCAACCCGAACTGGTCCTCATCGGGGAGCTTGGGCTGGAAGTCGCCCTGCCCGTCCGAGATCGTCAGGCTCAGGCCCTGATAGGTGAAGGCGGGGTCCATCAGGACGGTGCCCTTCTCGCCCAGCACGCGCAGGGTAGCGGTCTTCTGGGTGCCGTAGCTTGTCAGGCAGTTGGCGACCACGCCGCCCGGGAAGCCCAGCATGAAGCTGACCGATTCCTCGACCTCGCGGAAGCGTTCGTCGCCCTCCGGCTGGTGGAGGGTGGCGAAGACCCACTCGGGCTCCTGGCCCAGCACGAAGCGGATGGTGTTCAGGCAGTAGATGCCCACGTCCGGCAGAGGCCCACCTCCCGCCAGATCGCGCTTCAGCCGCCACGCCTCGGGGTCGTCGGCAACCTGCCCGTGGATGGAGTCCAGGAGCTTGACGGGGCCGAGCTTGCCGCCCTGCACGGCGTCCCGCGCGGCCCAGTGGTAGGGCGTGTACTGGCAGCGGTAGGCGGCCATCAGCAGCACGCCCGCCTCCTGGCAGGCGTCCACCATCACCTGCGCCTCCTGGGCATTCACGCTCAGCGGCTTCTCGCACAGGACGTGCTTGCCCATGCGCGCAGCCCGCTCCACATACTCGCGGTGCAGGCTGTTGGGCAGGACGATGTAGACGGCCTCCACATCCTCACGGTCCTTCAGTTCCTCGAAGCGGTCGTAGGTGTACACGTCGTCGTCCGTCAGGTCGTAGGCGCGGGCGAAGGCGCGGCCCTTGTCCGGCTCGCTCGTGACGAGGGCGGCGACGTAGGCGTGCTCGCTCGTGCGCGCGGCGGGGATCAGTTCCTCCGCACTCAGCTCGCCGAGGCCGACGATAGCGTACCCGACGCGGCGCCGCTCGGCCTCGGGAAGGGGCAGGTCCGGTTTCTGGGGCATGGGCTTACCGTAAACGGGCGGGGGCAGGGGTGCGCTTGAGGGCTTCTTCACGTCGGGGACCGGCACTCCGTCCGGGAGATCAACGTTTTCCGGTGCGTCACTCTTACGCCGGGTCGGGTCCCAGCGCATCTGCCATAGTGCGCGGCGTGACCCGTCCCACTTCTCCCCTTCCGGTCACGCTGCGCGACCGGCAACCGCGCGACCTCCCCATCCTGTCCCGCTGGCTGACCGACCCGGAGGCCGAGTGGCGGCGCTGGGACGCGCCCTACTTCCACGCACCCACCACGACCCAGACCATGCAGACCTACGTGGCGCACCTCGCCCAGACTCCCCCCGACCCCGACGAGCAGGTGATCGACGTGGACGGCGAGTGCGTGGGCATGGTGAACCGCTCGGAGGAGGAACCGGCGGGCGGCGGCTGGTGGGACCTGGGCATCCTGATCTACGACCCGGCGCACTGGGGAGGCGGCGTGGGCACCCGCGCCCTGAGCCTGTGGGTGCAGGACACCCTGGACTGGACGGACGCGCATGTCCTGACCGTGACGACCTGGAGCGGCAACGAGCGCATGATCCGGGCCGCGCGGCGGCTGGGCTTTCAGGAGTGCGGCCGGGTGCGTGAGGCCCGGGTGGTCGGCGGTCAGCGGTTCGACAGCGTGCGCCTCGACCTGCTGCGCGCGGAGTGGAAGGCGCGGTAGGGTGCGGGCATGACCGGGAGGCCAGCGAGGTGAAGCGCCGCAAGACGCCCCGCCCCCGCGGCTCGGCCCCCGTCACCCCACCCGGCTTTCTGGCGACACAGGACCTCAAGGACCGCGGCTGGACGGTGGGCCTGATCGCCCGCTTCCTGGGCCACCACGACGACACGCGCGAGAACGGGCTGAAGATGGGGCGCCGCCGCCTCCCCCCCGTCAAGCTCTACCGGGAGGAGAGGGTGCTGGAGGCCGAGCGCGACGAGGCCTTCCTGCTCGGCCAGGCCCGGGCCGCCGACGCCCGCGAACGGGCGGAACGGGCGCGCGAGACGCGGGAGGCCAAACGCCGGGCCCTCCTCGGGGCCGCCGCCGAGAGCTACACGCCCAGCATCCACCCCGAGCCGCTCCGCAGGGGAGCCGTCCGCAAGGCGCGCGAGCCGTACCTCCCGGGGCTGGAGGCGACCCTGGGCAACCTCAAGCGGGAGATCGGGAAGGTGACCCCGCGTGAGGAGGCCACGCTGCGCGCCCTGCTGCTGAAGCGCCTGCACGCCGCCCTCGCCGCCGCCTACCCCTGGTATCCCGCACCCGATGCCCCGCCGACGCCCCGACCCACCAGCGGGGAGGCCCAGCCCAGCGACTGGCGCGAGTGGGACTGGGATTGAAGCGGTGAGCCTCCTCCCCGTCACGTTTGTCCGTCGCCTGTCGGTACTCCCATCAGGCCGCGCAGGCGCTCACCGGTAGCCGCGTCCGCCGGGAAAAAGGCCTCGATGGCGAGTTCGGAGAGGGTCACGTCCAGAGGCGTCCCAAAAACGGTCGTCGTGCTCAGCAGCGTGAGGGAACCTTGTGGGACCTCCAGACGGAGCGGCACGAACACGCTGGCGTGAGCAGGGATGGGCGCGGCTTCCTGCAAATGTTCCGCGAACGGGTACGCCGCGAGTTCGCGGCGCAGGGCTTCCAACTCGGGGTCACCGCTTCGGCCGATCTGCCCATCGAGGCGGGTGAGGAGGTGGAGCCGCCACTCCCCGAGGTTCACTATGCGTGGTGCCAGCCCCCCTGGATGAAGGCTCAGGCGCAGGACATTGACCGGCGGGGCCAGCAATTCGGGGGCCACACCCACGAGCAGGGGTCCCACGGCCTGGTTGGCCGCGACCAGCGTCCAGTGCCGATCTATCGCCAGGGCCGGGTAGGGTTCGTGCCCAGTCAGGACCGCCTGAACAGCCTCGCGGGCAGCACAGAGGGCGGGATTGTGCAGCGGCCGCTCGGCGAACATCGGCGCGTAACCCGCCGCGAGGAGCAGGGCGTTGCGTTCGCGCAGGGGCACGTCGAGTTGCTCGGCCAGCCGCAGGACCATGTCACGGCTGGGGGTGGAGCGCCCCGTCTCCACGAAACTCAGGTGCCGTGCGGAAATGTCGGCGTCGCCCGCCAGGTCCAGTTGGCTGAGGCGGCGGCGCTGCCTCCAGCCGCGCAACAGGTCACCGAAGGCGGAGGGGGAAGCGGGGCGCAGGGTGCCGGTCACGCCCCGAGGGTAAGCCTCTCTTGCGGCTGCCGCCAATGACCTCCGGGGTAATTGGCGGCCGACCCTCGAATCCCACATCCTGCCTGTGGACGGGGTACCAGAAGGCTCCGCCCGGAGGAGGAACCACATGAACACACCCGATGAACTCGCCCGCCTGTACCTCGCCGCCTGGAACGAGCCCGACGAGGAGCGCCGCCGCGAGTTGGTGGCCCGGACGTACACCGAGGAGGGCACCTACCTGGACCCGCTGATGCAGGGTGGGGGCCACCGCGAGATTACCGCCATGATCGGGGCGGCGCGGGCCCAGTTCCCCGGTCACCATTTCCGCCTCGCTTCGGCGGTGGACGCCCACCACGACCTCGCCCGCTTCTCCTGGGAACTCGCACCCGAGGGGGGCGAGGCCGTCGCCCGGGGCACCGATGTGGTGCGGATCGTGGAGGGGCGTTTCGGAAGCGTCTTCGGGTTTCTCGATCCGGTGACGGCCAGCGGGTAAGGGAGGACCGTCATCCGGGAAAACAAGAAGGGCGCCCCACTCCACCGGGACGCCCTCCTGCCCGACTTCCTGTTACTTGAGCAGGTCCACAGCCTTTTTCAGGATCGCGTCGCCCTGCAAGTCCACGGCCGCCTCGCCCTGGGTGGCCGAGCGGGTGGGCCGCTTCACCTCACCGGTGTAGGTGAACTTGCCATCCTTGTCGGCAGTGACGGTGACGGGCTTGCCGCCCACGGTGAGGGTGAGCTTGGCGCCCGGGGCCAGGCCGCCGCCCGTGAAGTTCAGGGGCACGGTGTAGCGGGTGTCCTTCACCACCACGTCGGGCGTGATGCCCTTCTTGTGAATCTGGCGGCCCGCCGGGGTCAGCCACTCGTTGGCGACGATGGCGACCTTGCCGCCGTCCGGGGTGTCGAGCGGAATCTGCGCCACGCCCTTGCCGAAGGTCTGCTCACCCACAATGGTCGCCCGCTTGGTGTCCTGGAGCGTGCCCGACACGACCTCGCTCGCGCTGGCGCTGTTCTTGTTGACGAGCACCACCAGCTTGCCGGTGTAGTCGGAGGCGCTGCGGGTGGCCCGGCCGTACACCTGGGTCTTGCCGCTGCGGTCGCGCAGGCTCACGATGTTGCCGCTCTGGAGGAACTGGTCGGCCACGTCCACGCCCGCGTTCAGCAGGCCGCCGCCGTTGTCGCGCAGGTCCACGATGAGCTTCTTGACGCCGCGCTTCTCCATGCTGGTGACCGCCGCGCGGAACTGCTCGCTGGCCTTCTCGTTGTAGAAGGTGTTTAGCGCGATATAGCCGACGTTGCCGGGCAGCATGGTCTGCTCGACGCTCACGATAGTGACGGGCTGGCGCTCCATCTTCACCGTGTAGGGCTTGCCGTCACGGGCGAAGGTCACGCTCACCGCTGTGCCCTGCTTGCCGCGCACGAGCTGCACGATCTCGTTGAGCTTGGAGGTCAGCACGTCCTTGTCGCCGATCTTCACGAACACGTCGCCGATCTGCACACCCGCGTTCGCGGCGGCGCCGCCCTTATAGACGTTGTCCACCTTGCCGCCGCTGCCGTCGGCATTGGCCGCCACCAGCGTCACGCCGATGCCGTAGAACTGTCCGGCGAGGTTTTCCGCGTCGATGGCGTTATCGGCGGGCTCGGAGTAGTAGGTGAATTCGTCGTTCAGGCTGCCGATGGCCCCGTTGATCGCCCCGCGCAGGAGCTTCGTCTGGTCCACCGGGTAGAGGTAGTAGCGGTTCAGGTCGCCGAGCACGTCCAGGAAGGTGCGGCCCGTGGCGGACTTGGTGAGGTCGGCCTGCGTATAGCCGCTAAGCTGCGCGTACCCGACGGCGGCGGTGGCGGCGAGGGCGCCCGCCACGAGCATCATGCGTTTCCGGTTCACGGGGGCAGAATAGGGTGTCGGGGTGAAGGCCGTTTGAGGCGCAAGTGACGGACTGATTCCATCCTTTTCCACCTCATGGACACACCCCGTCCAGATGAAATTTCCTTCACGTTCCCGGGGAAGGCTGGGCTATTCTGGGGCGCGAGCATGACGCGATCCTCCCTCCTTCCCGGGCGCCACCACCCTCCGCAGGAGGCGCCTGGCATGATCCAATTCAGGAACGTGACGCTGGAATACCCCGTGACCCGGACCCTGGCGCTCGACGATCTCACCCTCGGAGTCGGCAAGGGCGAGTTCGTGTACCTCGTGGGGCATTCGGGCGCGGGCAAGAGCAGTTTCATGAGCCTGGTACTCAAGCGCGCGCTGCCCACCCGCGGCGAGGTGAGGGTCGCCGGGGAGAGCCTGACCCGCTACCGGGGGGGCCGCACCGCCCTGCTGCGCCGCCGCATCGGCACCGTCTTTCAGGAGAATCTGCTCCTCGACCACCTCAACGTGTACGACAACGTGGCCTTTACCCTGCGGGTGACGGGCGTGCCTGGCCGCGAGTGGCCCGCCCGCGTCACCGCCGCCCTCCGCACCGTCGGTCTGGAGCACAAGAAGTACGCCCTGCCGGTGCAGCTCTCGCAGGGCGAGCAGCAGCGCGTCGCCATCGCCCGCGCCATCGTGATGGACCCGCCCCTGCTGCTCGCCGACGAGCCCACCGGCAACCTCGACCCCGACAACAGCCGCGAGGTGCTCAAGGTCCTCCAGAACGTGAACCTGCGCGGCACCACCGTGGTCGTCGCCACCCACGCCCGCGACCTCGTCGAGACCTTCCGCCACCGCACGGTGACGCTGCGGCGGGGAAAGTTGGTGCGGGACGACCCCTTTGGAGGGTACGCGCTGTGACTGGGGCTACTCTATTCCTCGCAGAGGCGGGACCGGCCCCGAGACGCACTCCAATCTCAGGCAGGGTCTTGTCCACTGCCCGGAGGCCCCGGTGACCTATCACTTCCGCCAGGCCCTTCTCGCCATGCGGGGCAGCCTCACAGCGACCTTTGCCACGCTGACCACCATGACCCTGACGCTGCTGATGCTGGGGTTCGTGCTGCTGCTCACGCTGAACGTGAACCGCACGCTCGCGCAGCTCGAATCGCAGGTGGAGGTGGCCGCGTTCCTGCACCCGGGGACCGACGGGAAAGCCCTGCTCGCGCAGGTTCGCGGGCTTCCCCAGGTCCGCTCCGCCTCGCTGGTGACGAGCGCGCAGGTGCTGGAGGAGATGACCCGCGACTACCCCTACGCGCGGGACGCAGCCCAACTCGCCGGGAACCCCTTCCCCGACACGCTGCGGCTGCGGGTGGGCCGGGTCGAGGACTCGCGGACGGTCGCAGCGACCGTCTCCACCCTTGCCGGAGTGGATGACGTGGAGTACGGGGCGGGGTACGTGGACCAGACCGTGCGGACGCTGACGGCCGTGCGCGCGGCGGGGTATGTCCTCGTGGGGCTGCTGCTGCTGGGGACCCTCTTCAACATCCTGAATGCCGTGCGCGTCGCCATGTACGCGCGGCGCAACGAGATCAGCGTGATGCGGCTGCTGGGGGCCACACGCGGCTTTATCCGCATGCCGCACGTGATCGAGGGCGTGCTGCTGGGCGTGACGGCCTCGGCGCTGGCGCTCGCGCTGCTGACCCCAACCTACCTGGAACTGGCCTCACGGGTGCAGCTTTTCGCCCCAGTGTTCCCGGTGGTCCGCGACCTCCCCAGCCTGCTCCCCATCCTGGGCGGGGTGGGCGTGCTGGGCATCCTGATCGGGCTGGCGGGGAGTCTCTTCGCCTCGCGGCGCTACCTGAGGGAGCTGGAGTGAGGACCCGGCTGCCGCGCTGGCCCGCGCTCGTGCTGCTCTCGGCGGCGCTGCTGGCCGGGGCACAGACGACGAGCGAGCGGCTCCAGCAGCTCCAGCGCGAGTTGCAGAATCAGCGCAGCCTGAGTGTCGAGCAGCGCGAGGAACTGGAGAAGTTGCGGGCGAATATCCAGAACCTGACCGCGCAGCAGCGGCAGACGCTGGACCGGCTGGACACGTTGGCCGAGGGGGTGGCCGACCTGGAGAACGAGACGGCGACCCTGGCCGCCCGGGTGGCCCTCGCCCAGCGGCAACTCGCCTACACGACCGCCCAGCGCGAGGTGACCGAGGCGCGGGTAAAGCAGCTTCAGGGCGACGTGCGGGAGTTGCTCAGCGCCCTGTACCGCGAGCGCAGCGGCCGTTACCTCCAGCTCCTGTCGCAGTCGCGCAGCCTCTCGGACCTGCTGATCCGGTTGAAGTACGCCAACCTGGCCGGGCAGTACAATCTCCAGGTGACCCGCACGCTGCGCCAGGAGGTGCAGACGCTGGAGACGCAGCGCGACCAGCAGCAGGAGTGGGCGGCGAGCCTGGAAGACCTCCAGAAACAGCGCCTTGCCAAGCTGACCGAGTTGCGCGACCGCCGCGCCGAGCAGCAGCGGCTCCTGGCGAGCCTGAAGCGCAGCGAGCAGGGCCAGCGCACCCTGGCTGCCCAGACGCAGGCGCAGCAGGCCCTGACCGCAAAATCCATCGACGAACTCGTCGGGGCTGTGGTTCAGGAACGCGCCCGCATCGAGGCCGAGCGCCGCCGCCGCCTGGAGGAGGAGCGCAAGCGCCGCGAGGCCGAGCTGCGCCGCATCCGCGAGGCCCAGGAACGCGCCCGGCAGGAGGCGCTGCGCCTGGCCCGCATCCGTGCCGAGCAGGAGCGCCAGGCCCGCCTCGCCCGCGAGCGTGCCGCCGCCGAGGCCAAAGCACGCGCCGAAGCCGCCGCGCGGGCCAGGGCCGCCGCCGAAGCACGGGTACGAGCGCAGGCTCAGGCGGCCGCCCGGGCCAAAGCCGAGGCTGAGGCCAGAGCCGCCGCCCGGGCGAGAGCCGAGGCTCAGGCCAGAGCCGAAGCCCAGGCGGCCCGTGACCGTGCCGCACGCGAGGCCGCCCTGGCGGCACAGCGCCAACGGCAGGCCCAGGTCGAGCAGGAACAGGCCGCCCTGCGACAGCGCGAGGCCCAGGCCCAGCAGGCGGCAACGCAGGTCGAGCAGGACCTCGCGCCCCTGCCCCCTGTCAGCGGTCCCCTCAGCTTTCCCCTCCCCGGCGGCAGTGTCAGCCAGCCCTACGGTGAGGGCGGCGCCCAGTGGAGCGTGCTGGAGGGCGGGGAGGGCGGTCAGGCTGTCGCCGCCCTGCCGGGCAACGTGATCGCCACGACCTACTACGCCAGCCTGGGGTGGGTCGTCCTCATTGACCACGGCACCACCGTCACCGCGTACTTCGGATTGCAAGACTCGCGGGTCAATGTGGGCGACCGGGTGACGCAGGGGACGCCGCTGGGCACGGTCGGTGGCAGTCCCATCTTCGGCCCGGGCCGCATGGCGTTCCAGGTCAACGCTGTGAGCGGCGGGAGTCGGAGGCCGGTGCCGCCGACGTTCTGAGGACTGAGGGGGCAAATCTGTCGCCCTGAACGAAGTGAAGGGCCTCGCTTTGGGGCTTCCCGGGATGCTTCGCCGTCGCTCAGCATGACACCCGTCCCCAGATCCGTGCCCCTTGCCCCTCCCCCCCCTCCTCTGCTACTCTCCTTCGGTGCGCTTCCGGTTGGCTGCTGCGGGCGCATAAATCCCGCGACCTAGGCGGGCGCCCCACCCTCAATACCCCAACCCGAGGTTTTTCACATGGTCAAGATTCGCCTGTCCCGTTTCGGCTCCGCCCACAACCCCCACTACCGCATCGTGGTCACCGACTCCCGCAACCCCCGCGACGGTGGCTACATCGAGAACCTGGGGCACTACGACCCCCGCAAGACCACCCAGGAGTACCTGAAGGTCAACGCCGAGCGCGCGGCCTACTGGCTCTCCGTGGGCGCCCAGCCCACCCAGACCGCCCGCCGCCTGCTGAAGTCGCAGGGCGTCAAGGTCGCCTGAGAACGGCGCAACACAGGATGAGGCTCCTTCGGGGGCCTCTTTTCTTTGGTGGGTGGGAAGTAGGGAGTGGAGAAAAGCAGGGCGGATGCCTGGAGCTGCGGCGCCCACCCCACTGACCACTGACCACTTCCCACTCACCCTCTACAATGCCCCCCATGAAAACTGACCCCGTGGACCTGACCCTTTTCCTGGCGCAGAGCGTGGTGGATCAGCCGTCGCTCGTGCGGGCCTCCCGGCGAGGGCCGACTGTGATCGTGCGGGTGGGGCCGGGCGAGGAGGGCCGACTTATCGGGCGGCAGGGCCGGGTGATCCAGGCGATTCGGACCCTCGTCCGCGCGGCGTGCGATCCCCGCGAGCGGGTGAACGTGGACCTCGACGCGCCGCGCAAGCCGTGAGGGACCGGGCGTGACGATTCCTCAGGACACGACGCGGCTGGGGTACTTCCTCGGGCCGCACGGTGTGCAGGGCGGCGTAAAGGTGTACGTGCTGGGCGACGCCGAGCAGATGCTGTCGCTGCCGCGCGTCTGGGTGGAGGGCCGGGGCTGGCTGCGGGTTCTCCGCACCGAATCCCTCAGGCCCGGCGTGGCCCTGCACCTGGCGGGCGTGACCAGTCGCGAGGGCGCCGAGGCCCTGCGCGGGGCGAACGTCTATGCCGCCGACGCCGACCTGCCCCCGCTGGAGGAGGGGAGCTACTACTACCACGAGTTGCGCGGCCTGCCCGTTCAGAGTGCGGAGGGGGAACGGCTGGGCGAGGTGACGGACGTGGTGGACGCCGGGCACCAGGACCTCCTCGTGGTGGCGCACCCGGGCGGCGAGGGTTTCCTGCCGCTGCAAGCCCCCTACGTGCTGGTTCAGACGGGGGACAGGGGGCGCCCCGCCGCCATCGCCCTGACCGGGGACGCCCCCGCCGGATTGCTGGGCGAAGGGTCGGAGGAGGCGTGAGGGGCGGGCTGGAGGCGCCATGCTGACCTTCTCCTTCCTGACCCTGTTTCCCGAACTGCTCGCCCCCTTTGCCTCCGAGGCCATTGTGGGAAAGGCGCGGGCGCGCGGGCTGGTGGACGTAAATCTCGTGAACATGCGGGACTTCGCCAACAACAGGCATGCGAAGGTGGACGACACGCCCTACGGCGGTGGCGCGGGCATGGTGATCCGGGTGGACGTGGCCGAGCGGGCGCTGGCGAGCCTGCCCCCCGCCGACGAGGTGATCCTGTTCACGCCCGCCGGGGAGCGGTTTACCCAGCGTACGGCGGAGGAGCTGAGCAGCCGCGCTCACCTCGCCTGCCTGTGTGGCCGCTACGAGGGCTTTGACGCGCGGGTGGAGGCACTGGTCACGCGCGAACTCAGCCTCGGCGACTTCGTGATGATGGGGGGCGAGGCGGCGGCGGCCTGCGTGCTGGAGGCGGTCGCGCGGCTGGTGCCCGGCGTGCTGGGCGACGAGGAGTCGCACCGGGCGGACTCCTTTTCCAGCGGGCTGCTGGACTACCCGGAGTACACCCGCCCCGCCGAGTGGCGCGGGGAGGGCGTGCCGGAGGTGCTGCGGGGAGGCGACCACGGGGCCATCGCCCGCTGGCGGCGGGGACAGGCGCTGGCCCGGACGCTGGCGCGGCGGCCCGACCTCCTCGCCACGGCGGGCCTGACCCCACAGGACAGCGCGCACCTGCTGACGCTGGGGGTGACGCCCGAGGAGCTGGACGCCTGGGGCGCCCCTCCCCCGCCTGCCCCGAAACGTCGCCGCCAGTCCAGACCGGCTGGACACGACCCCGGAACCGTGTGAAGGCTGACCGTTGACCGCGCGAAATCCCCTATCCAGTCGAGGTTATGTATGTCTTGCCTACTTGTGAGGCGCCCGAACGGCGCACCATAGCTGCCAAGATGGACCTGCCGCTGTTCCCCCTTCCCAACGTCGTGCTGTTTCCCGGACAGGTGCTGCCCCTGTACGTGTTCGAGCCGCGTTACCGGGAGCTGCTGGCACGGGTGCAGGCGACCGGGGAGCCCTTCGGCATCGTGCGGATCGTGCAGTCCCGCGAGAGCTCGCCGCTGCCCTTTCACGAACGGGTGTCCAGGGTCGGCACCCTGGCGCACCTGAACAAGGCCACGACCCACGAGGACGGCACGAGTTCCATCCTGGTCGTGGGGGGCGAGCGTTTCCGGGTGCGGGACTTCGACCTGAGTCACGCCTACCTGGGCGCGGAGGTGACGCCCTGGCCCCTGGCCCCGGACTCCCTGGGCGAGGCGGCCGAGGACGCCAAGGCCCGCAGCCTGCTGGCCGACCTGCTGCGTCTGCGCCCGGGCGACGCTGACGCCATCCGTCAGGCCGCCCCGCAAGACCCCCTCCTGGTCGCCAGTTTCGCCGCCGCCCTGCTGCCCCTGACGCCCGAGCAGCGCGAGGAGGCGCTGGCCGCGCCCAGCCTGCTGGGCCGCCTGGACACCCTGCTGGGTTACGTGCCCGCCGAGGTCAAGGAACTCAACTGACGGGAAAACCCGGGGAAGTGCGGGCCTTCCAGCCCCTTCCCTTTCCGGCCCGTACAATAACCGCGTGACGCAAGTTTCTGACTCTCGCCCCTCGCCGGTGGCCGCGCGCCTCGCGCTCACGGCGAGCGCCCTCGCGGCGGCCGGGCTGCTGCTGTTCCCACTGGCGACGCTGGGGCGCGACTTCAACGCAGGCGGGGTGCTGCTGCACCTCACGGGCCCGGTTCTCAACCTCAGTGGCACCCGCGACGTGCCGCTGCCGCCCACCGGCACCGTCCTCGCCCTGGGCTGGGTGACCCTGGTCCTGACCCTCGCCAGCGTGATCGGGGCGCTGCGGCGGGCCCGCTGGTTCTGGCTGACGGGCCTGCTCGCCTTTATCGCGGGGGTCGTGGCGGTTGTGCTGCTCGGCTCGGGCCTGAGCACCGAGACGGCGCGTGTGGCCGCCGACACCACCCTGCGGCCGGGGTTCAAGCGCCAGCTCCGCAACTTCTATGCGGGGGGCGGCATGAACTTGGGGCTCTTTTTACCCATTGTGGCGGGGCTGATCACGGCGGGGGCGGGCCTGAGTGCGCGCCCCGCGTGGTGGGAGCGCTTTAACCGTCTGCGCGGCCTGCTGGTGCCCATCGTCGCCATCGGGCTGGCGGTGGTGGTGGGGGCCGTGGTCGTGCTAATCGTGCAGCCCGCCATCAACGGCAGCGGCGCGCCGCTCTCGCCCTGGGGTGGCTGGCTCGCCAAGAGCGACCTGGTGTACTTCGTGTACTCCACCCTGTTCGCGCCGGTCACCCGCCTGAATCCCTTCCTGGACAGCCTGAAGCTCGCCACGCCGCTGATCTTCACCGGGCTGTCGGTGGCCTTTGCCTTCCGCACGGGCCTCTTCAATGTGGGAGCGCCGGGGCAACTCACGATGGGGGCCATCGCGGCGATGCTTGTCGGTGTGTACGGCCCGCCGGGACTGGGCTGGCTGCTGCTGCCGCTCTCGGTGATCGCAGCGGGACTGGGCGGCGCGCTGTGGGGCGGGATTCCGGGACTCCTCAAGGCCCGCTTCGGCTCCAGCGAGGTCATCAACACGATCATGTTGAACTACGTCGCCTCGGCGATCTTCATCTTCATGATCGGCAGCGACACGTTCCCGTTCCTGGGGCGCACCTACAACCTCCCCTTCAAGGCGCCGGGCTTTGAGCCCGCGAGCTATGAGCTTCAGCCCCCCTCCCGGCTGCCCACCCTGCTCGACCTCTTCAATGTGGGGCAGGGCGGGGCGCAGGCCCTGACGATTGCGCCGCTGATCGCGCTGGTGGCCTTTTTCGTGGTCCGCTGGGCGCTGCGGCGGACGCGGCAGTCCACTCTCATCGCGCTGGCCGCCGCCCTGGTGCTGGGGCTGCTGACCTGGCGGGTCGGGATTCCGATTCAGATCGTGGGGAGCCAGCTCAACGCCTCCTTCCTGATCGCGCTCGCGTGCGTGGTCGTGTTCGGGGTGCTGATGTGGCGCACGGCGGCCGGGTACGCGCTGCGGGCGGTGGGCCTCTCGCCCCGAGCGGCCGAGTACGGCGGGATCAGCGTGGCGAGGAACACCATCCTGGCGATGACGCTGGCGGGCATGTTCGCCGGGCTGGCGGGCACCCACTACGTGAACGGCGGGGCGCTCGACGAGTACCGCCTGCGGGGCAACACGCCCGTGAACGTGGGCTTCGACGGCATCGCGGTCGCCCTGATGGGTCAGAGCACCCCGGTGGGCGTGCTGGCGGCGAGCACCCTGTTCGGCACCATCGATACAGGCGGCGTGGACGTGCAGCAGAAACTCCCTAACGTGGACCGCAACATCGTGACGGTCCTCAAGGCCCTCATCGTGCTGTTCATCGCGGCGGGCGGCTTCCTCAGCCGCCGGGTGACCGACCCGCCGCCCCCACAACTCGTGAAGGCCGCCGACGCGACCGGGACGGCCGAGACGGGCCGCCTGGACCCCGCCGGGGCCGCCGCCGAACGTGCCACACCCACCCCCACCCTCACCACGAGCAGCGAAGTGAACGCCCGGGTCGAGGACGCCCGGAAAGGGAGCAAGTAAATGGAAGGCCTCCTGACCCAGCTTCTCACGACCGCCTTCCTGGCGACCTTTATCCGCAGCGTGGTGCCGCTGCTGCTCACCGGCCTGGGCGGCTTATTTAGCGAGCGCAGCGGCGTGGTGAACATCGCGCTCGACGGCCTGATCATCTTCGGGGCGCTGGCGGGCGCCATCGTGACGTACGCGCTCGACCCGACGCTGGGGGCGCTGGCGCCCTGGGTGGGGTGGTTGGCGGGGGCGCTGGTGGGCGGCCTGATCGCCTGGGTCCACGCCTTCGTCTCCATCAAGTACCGCGCCGACCAGGTCATCAGCGGCACGGCCATCAACCTGCTCGCGGGCGGGGTGCCGTCGGTGATCCTGCAAGCCCTGTACGGCACAAGTACGGAGAGCCCCAAGGTCGCCAACCCGCTGCCGCTGTGGGGGATGGGTGAGTTGCGCTTCAGCCCCCCGGTGTATTTCGCGTTCCTGGTCGTGGCGATCACGTGGTACGTGCTGTACCGCACCCCCTATGGTCTGCGGCTGCGCGCGACGGGAGAGCACCCCGGCGCGGCGGCAAGCATGGGCGTGAACGTGCGCCGCATGCGCTACAGCGGCGTGATCCTGTCGGGCCTGCTGGCGGGGACGGCGGGCGTGTTCCTGAGCATCGGGAACCTGGACTCCTTCGTGCGGAACATCAGCGCGGGCCTGGGCTTCATCTCGCTCGCCGCGCTGATCTTTGGGCAGTGGAAGCCGCTGGGCGTGCTGGGCGCGACCGTGCTGTTCGGGTTCCTCCAGGCGGTATCCATCACGCTGGGCGGGACCAACCTGCTGCCCCCCACCCTGGTCACGGCGCTGCCGTACCTCATCACCATCATCGCGCTGATCTTCACGGGCCGCAGCGCCGCCCCGCGCGCCCTGGGCAAGCCCTTCGAGGGCTGAGGCGGGAAAGCCAGGGGGGAGGCGGGCCTGGATTCCGAGGCCCGCCTCCCTCTTCTCTCCGACACTCAGTTGGGGGCCGGGGCGGGGACCGGAACGGGGAGAGAACCCGGCTCCTGCCCGGGCAGTTCGGGGGCCGGGAGGTGGGCGAGCACGGCCTGGGTAAAGGCCCGGATGATGGGCAGGCCCGCCCGCTGCGGCAGCACGGCGAGCGCGAGCGGGCGGGTGAGCGGCTCGGGCAGCGGCAGCGCGACCAGGCCGGGGGGCAGGGGCAGCAGCGCCAACCGGGGCATGGCCGTGACCCCCAGCCCGTGACTCACCATCGAGAGGGTCACGCTGTCCTGCTCGACCTCGGTCAGGCCCGTCAGGCGAACCCCATGCTCGGTGAGGTAGCGGCGGATGCGCTGGTGACAGGTGTCCCGGTAGGGGGTCAGGATCAGGGGCTGGGCGCCCAGCTCAGCGAACGTCACCGGGTGGACGCCGCGCGAGGCGGGGGCCACGAACAGATACTCGTCCTGCACGAGGGGGGTGAGACGCAGGTCGGTCCCCTCCTCCGCCACGACCACCCCCAGGTCCACTCGGCCCGCCCGCACCGCCGGTCCCCCCCCGCCGCAGGCCTCGCCGTCAATCAACGTGACGCTCACGCGGGGATGGCGGCGGCGAAAGGCGGCGAGCGCGGGCGGCAGCAGGTGGGTGGCGGTCGAGCGGAAGGACGCGACCCGCAGGGTGCCTGACAGCCCCGCATCCTCCTCCTGCGCGGCGAGCAGGGCGTCGGCGGCGGCCTGCACGGCGGCCCGGGCGTGTTCCAGCGCGCGGGCGCCCGCCTCGGTAGGCACCGTCCCAGCGGGGGTGCGCCGCAGCAGGGGACGGCCCGCGAGTGCTTCCAGCTTGGCGACCGCCTCGCTCAGGGTGGACTGCGAGACGCCGTACTCCGCCGCCGCCTCGCCGAAGCCCCCGCTGTCGGCCACGGCAATCAGGGCGCGCAGTTGGGCCAGCGAGGGGCCGGCGAGGGCAGGGGGCCGGTCGGGCATACCTCCATTGTAGGCGTGCCCCGGCAGGCCTCCATCGGCTTTTCCGATGGCCCCTCCGCACTGTGCTGCACGCACCCGATGTCCTGAAGGGGTCGCCCGGGTGCAGGCTGAGCGGCAGGAGGTGGACTCCATGACCTACGCCCGGCAACCTCTTCCCCCCGTCTTTCCCGCGGCCCCCACCCGCCAGGACGGCGAGCTATTTGGCACCCTGATCGCCGAGGTTCTCACGCCGGACGGGAAGCCCAGCGTACCCCTGTTGCCCGACTGGGAGCTGCGCGCCTGGTTCGTCGCCCGGCTGGGGGACGCGACCCTGGAGGCCCGCCCCCGCCGCCCCGGGCTGGG
Source organism: Deinococcus apachensis DSM 19763 (assembly GCF_000381345.1). Classification (NCBI taxonomy): domain Bacteria; kingdom Thermotogati; phylum Deinococcota; class Deinococci; order Deinococcales; family Deinococcaceae; genus Deinococcus; species Deinococcus apachensis. The sequence continues at coordinate 427,670 of NZ_KB906399.1, forward strand.
TCCCGCCGACCTCGACCGCGAGTTGCGCCGCATCGGATACACGCCCCTGGGTCCCCTGCGGCAGGCGCGGCGGTAGGTGGGCCGCCCGCACCACGCCCGCCCGCAACCGTGCAGAAACGAGTCAGAAGCTCAGCCTATGCTGAGGTGTGCTCGACCTGCTCCCCCGTCCGGTGGCCCTCCGCCGCGCCGCCCTGCTCGCGCTGCTCTGCTCGATCTTCAGCATCCCAGGCGCCCTCGCCGCCAGCGGGACGGTGACCGTTCGCCCGGGAGACACCCTGTACGGGATTGCCCACCATCACGGGCTCAGTGTGGCGCGGCTGCGCCAGCTCAACGGCCTGAAGGGCAACACCATCCGGCCCGGGCAGCGGTTGAAGGTGAGGGGGATGGCCGCCCCGCCCCCGGCTCGCCAGCCGTCCTCCTCGCCAAAACCGAGTACCTACACTGTTCGCCCCGGCGACACCCTGAGTCACGTCGCCGCCCGGGCCGGGGTGAGCGTGGCCGCCCTGCGCGCCGCCAACGGGCTGAAGGGGAACCTGATCCGGATAGGTCAGCGCCTGCGGGTGCCACAGCGCGGAACGGTGATGGTCAAAGCTGCCCCCCGCCCCACGACCGAGGTGCGGGTGATCTACGGGTATGTGCGGGTCCGGCCGCACGAGACGCTGAAGACGCTGGCGAGCAGGTACCGCACGACCTCCGACCACCTCGCCCGAATCAACAAGCTGAGCCGGGCGGGACGGAACCTCTACCCCGGGCAGCGGGTGCTCGTGCCGCGGCGGATGCCGGTGCTCATCCCGCCCCGGCCGGTGGGCAAGCCCCTCAGTGTCAAGCGGATGGCGCCGCTGAACGTCCCCGTGCGGGTGCTGCGGGTGGACCTGCGCTACCGGAACGTGCTCGTCGCGCCCGTGCTGCCCCGGGCGGGCCTGGGAGTGGGCGCACGGGTCAGCCAGCTCGCGCGGTCAAGCGGCGCGCGAGCGGTGGTGAACGGCAGCTACTTTCACCCGCGCTCCTACGTGCCCGCGGGTGATCTGGTCATGCAGGGGCGGCTGCTCGCCTGGGGCCGCATCCCGGCCGCGCTGGCGATCACCCCCGACAACCGCGCCGCGATCCTGAACAGCACCACGGCCCTGCTGGGGCGCCCGCTCGACGCCACCTGGCACGGCATGGAGACCGTGATCGCCACCGGGCCACGCATCCTGCGGCGGGGCGGTGTGGTCCGGCAGTACGCGGACGTGTTTCGGGACCCCGCGCTGTTCGGCCGCGCCGCCCGCAGCGCCGTCGGCCTGCGGGGCAACCGGGACCTGGTGTTCGTCACCACCCACGCCAAGCTGACGACGACCGAGATGGGCAAGGTGATGGCCCGCCTGGGCCTGCGCGAGGCCCTGCTCCTCGACGGCGGCAGCAGCGCGGGCCTCGCCTGGAACGGGAGTCGGGCGCTCGACAGCGTCCGCAAGGTCGCTTACGGGATTGGGGTGTTTACGGGCTATACGGGGCGGCGCTACACGCGGTGAGAGGTAGGGGCGGAGTCGCAAATTCGCAAGGTGGGCACGGCCGCGTTCGACCCCTGTGTGGCGCAGCTCTGCGGGTTCGGCTCCGCGGGCTACCTCTGGGGGAGAGGCAACCACCTCAGGTTCTTGGAGGGTAGAGGCCCGACCTGACTCCCCTTGAGGGGAGCTGTCAGCGAAGCTGACTGAGGGGCCGACCACCGTCACCCCCAAAACCGGACCTTACGCTTGCCCCGGAGCGGAGGGCCGCGGTCCCGTTCCTCCTCCCCCGCCTGCCTTACCATGCAGGGATGACGTTTTCTCTTCCCCGTCCCGGAGGCCGCCCTTGAAACCCGCGCAGGTGGAGGCGCAACTCTCGCGGGTGCTCAGTGAGGCCATCGCCGGGCTGCGTGACCCCCGCGTGCCGCTCATCGTGACGGTCGAGCGGGTGGCGGTCACGTCAGACTACGGACTCGCGCGTGTGTACGTGAGCGCGATGGGGGCTGACATGCCCGCCCTGCTCGACGCCCTGACCCATGCCCGGGGGCACCTGCAACGCGAGGTTTCGGCGCACGTGCGGATGCGCCGCACCCCCACGCTGGAGTTCTACGCCGCGAGCGATCGGGTTTTCCCGTGACCACCCTCCCCGAGGCCCGCAGCGAAATCCGGGTGCGCTACGCCGAGACGGACGCGATGGGCGTGGCCCACCACGCGACCTACCCGGTGTGGTTCGAGGTGGGCCGCACCGACCTGATGCACCAGCTCGGCCTCCCCTACGCCGAGGTCGAATCCAGGGGCTACTACCTCATGCTCTCGGGCCTGAACGTCGAGTACCGCCGCGCGGCCCGCTACGACGACCACCTCACCCTGATTACCCGGGCGGCCAGCGTCCGCTCGCGCACCCTCACCTTCACCTACGAGGTGCGGAAGGGAGACGAGTTGCTGGCGACCGGCGAGACGCGCCACATCGCCACCGACAAGAACTACCGCCCGGCCCGGCTGCCGGAGGACGTGCTGGGGTTGCTGTCAGGAGCTGGGGAAACGGCGGCGAAAGCAGGCGGTTGACGCCAGCCCCACGTCAAGACTGGGCCACGCGGCACCGGTCGCCCTGAGTGAGATGAAGGGCTTGGCTCGCAGTGGGGTCGGGGACGCTTCGCCTGCGGCTCAGCATGACAACGCCTCTCCCGCCCCGGTTAGGCTGAATGCCCAGCAGACGGGTGCTCTGCCGCTCCGCCTGCTGCCGCTTTCTCCACACCCACCCCCGCTCCCTTCCCGCTAGACTGCGCCCCACATGAGTCACCTGTCGCGCACCCTGCCGATCAAGCGCGCCGCACACGTCTACCTGGTCCGCGAGGGCCACCTCCTGCTCGTCGAGGAACGGATGGATGACGGCAGCATCTTCTACGGCCTGCCGGGCGGCAAGGCCAATCCCGGCGAGAGCCTAGCTGACGCCGCCGTGCGTCAGGTCGCCGTCGAGACGGGTCTGACCGTCACCGACCTGCGCTTTGTCAGCCTGCTGGAGGGCGAGATGCTGACGGGCACGCGCAACGAGTGCTACGCCAACTTCGGGCGCTTCACCGCCACCTTCAGCGGCGACATCGACCCCACCGACCCCGAGGTGGTGGGCGTGAAGTGGGTGCCCTTCGAGCAGGTCGAGGGCTTGGTCCGCTACGGCCCGCCCCCCGAGGTCGAGGAGCGCAATCCCCTGATATGGGTGCCCACCCGCGACTTCCTGCGCGGCGAGGCCCGGGCGTACTACCCGATCTGAGGCGCCCGGCAGATGCGTCCTTTCCGCAAGCGGCGGGGCCTGTTCGTCCTGAGTGCCCTCCTGATCGGCCTGTCCTCCGCCACCCAGCTCCAACCCACACCGCGGCCCCTGGAAGCCCCACGCACGCTGAACGACCCGATCTTCCCGGGCCTCGGGCAGCTTGGGCTGGACGTGCGCCACTACGACGTGGCGCTCACGGTGGCGGAGCCGGGGACGCCTGACCTGCGGGGCGTGGTCACCCTCACGCTGGGGGCAACTCGGCCGCTGGGTGAGGTGCGGCTGGACTTCCTCGGGCCGACCGTCACCGCCGCGCGCTGGGACGGCCGGGCGGTGCCCTTCCGGGTGGATTCGGGGGCACAGAAACTGATCGTGACGCCTCCCTCTCCCCTGCTGCCGGGACAGGAGGCCAGGCTGACCGTCGAGTACCGGGGCAGGCCGGGCGTGGTCCGCGACCCCGACTTCAGCACGCCGATGGAGCTGGGCTGGCAGAGTGTGCCCGCCGCCGGGGGGCGGCCCGGGGCGAACTTCACCCTCAGTGAGCCCAACGGGACGCACACCTTCCTGCCCTCGAACGACCATCCCTCCGACAAGGCGACCTTCACCACCCGTGTCACGGTCCCGGCGGATTACACGGCGGCGGCGAGCGGGGTCGAGGGTCCCGTGGCCTCGGGGAACGGGACGCGCACGTTCGTCTTCACTCAGGCGCAGCCCATTCCGACGTACGCGCTGGGCATCCTCGTGAACCGCTTCGAGCGGGTGACCGGTCCGGCGGTTCCTGTCGGGGTGAACGGCTCGCCCGTCGCGCGGCGCGACTACTTCCTGACGGATACGCCGCAGGCCACCCGCACCGTCTTCGCCCGCACGGACGAGATGCTGCGGGTGCTGTCGGGCTGGTTCGGCCCCTACCCCTTCGCCGCGTACGGGGTGGCGCTCGTGACGCCGCGGCTGCCCGCGCTGGAGACGGCAACGCTGAGCACCATCCCCCCCAACCTGAGCACCGAGCGCGCCGCCGCCCACGAACTCGCGCACCAGTGGTTCGGCGACGACATTTCCCTCGCCCGCTGGGCCGACGTGTGGCTGAACGAGGGCTTCGCCGCCTATTCCGAGTTGCTGTGGACCGAGAGTCAGGGGGGCGACGGGCAGGCCTACGCCGCACGCTGGTACGCCAACCTGGAGCGGGAGGGCACCCGGCCCCTGGTGGCGCGGCGGGCCGAGCAACTCTTCGACCTGAGCGCCTACCAGCGCGGCGCCCTGGCCCTGCACGCCCTGCGCGCGGCGATTGGGGACGCGGCCTTCCGCGACTTCCTGCACGCCTACACTGCCCGATTCTCGGGGCGAAGTCTGGACACGTCGACCTTCCTCGCCTTCGCCCGGACCCAGGCGGGACCGGCGGGCGAGGCGGCCCTGCGCCTGTGGGTGGAGTCGCCGGGGTTGCCGCCGTTGCCAGTGGTGGGGCGTTAGAAGGTCTGGCATTTCTTGCCACACCATGTTGCGGATGCCGTTCCTGCGCGCACTCCCCATACTGACGTCGTGCAGATCAGCGTCAATGGCGCCTCCCTCCACCTTCTCGAGCGTGGCAACGGCCCGCCACTGTTGCTGCTCAGTGGCGGGGGCGGCTGTCCCAACTATCTCGCGCCCGTAGCAGAGTTGCTGCCCGGATTCCGCTGCCTGCTCCCCGACCCACGCGGGACCGGGCGAAGTACGGGTGGCGTTTATGGCCTGAGGACGGCGCTGGACGACCTGGAGGCCATCCGGGAAGCGCTGGGACTGCTGGCTCATTCTGGGCTACTCGTGGGACGCGGACCCAGGGTTGGCGTGCACATTGACCCACGCCGAGCAGATGACCCGGCTGGTGAGCTGGGCCGGAACCGGCATCCAAAACGACCGCAATTGGCACGCCGCCTATGAGGCGGGCAAGGACACGGAGCCGCGCTTCGAGGTGGACTGGAATTCCGCAATCCACCGTGCGCTACTTGGCGACTGGCAGCGCTTCATCAAGACGCCCGACCTCCTGGCTGGAGGTGCCGGTGACGTTCCTGCATATGGGGCCGATATTCGGCCCGGATGGCCTGCGGCTCAACTGGCGGCGCTGCTTCCGCGGGGGGAGTGGCGGATGCTGCTGGGGGCGCCTCATAACGCCTGGCTGACACACGGACCGGAGTTGGGAGAGGCGCTGCAGGCCGCCCTGCGCGGCTGACCCTACCCCTTTCGGCGGACGCTCCTCTCTGGCCCCGGCCCCTACCCTGCGGGCATGATGGACGGGATGAGCCTCTCACCATCCCAGGACGAGCGCCGGGAAGGCCTGCTCGCCGACCTGCTCAGCCCGCGCACCTACCGCACCGCGCTGTACGTGGGGCTGGCGTTGCCGCTGGGCGGACTGGTGTTTGTGCTGCTGGCGGCGGGGATGCTGGCGGGCGTGTTCACGCTGCCGCTGCTGGTGGGGGCAGCGTTCCTGCTGGGCACCCTGTGGCTGATCCCGGGCCTGGCGGAGGTGCAGCGCTGGCTGGCGGGCCTGCTGGGCGTGCACTTCTCGCGGCGGGCGCCGCCCCCGGCCTACGCGGGCGTGCTGCCCTGGCTACGCGCGACCCTGGGAGACAGCGCCACGTACCGCGCGCTGATGTTCCACCTCGTGCAGTTCCCGCTCGCCATCCTCTGCTGGCTCGTGCTGGGAGTGCTGCTGGGGGTGTCCGTCCTCGCACTCGCTTCGCCCTGGTGGGCCGCCCGGCCCGAGGTCTTCCCCGTGACGTGGTACGGCGGCCAGGTGACCCTCACGGGGGCCGGGGTGGCGGGCCTGACGCTGGGCGGGGTGGGCGGGCTGCTCGTCACGGCGGGGGTGCTCAACCTGCTGGGTCGGGTGTGGGCCTGGCTCGCCTACGCGCTGCTGGCGGGGCCGCCCGACGAGAACGGCGCCCGGCGGGAGGTCGCGGCCCTGCGCCGGGCGGCGGGGCGGGTGGCGCTGGGGGATGACCTGGGGGCCACCCTCGCCGACCTGGCGGGGCAGGCGCGGGCGGCGAGCAGCGCGCGGGCGGTGGCGCTCGTCGCGCCGGACGGCACCGTTCGCACGGCGAGTGGTCCCCTCCATCCCGACCTGCAGGGGCCGGGCGTGTCTCCCCCGGCCGGTGGGGCGGACGTGCGGTACGCGGCGGGGGGCTTCACCCTGGCGACCCTGCCGGTCGTGGCAGGCGGGGCGGACGGAGGCACCCTACGCGCCCTGTACCTGCCCGGCACCCAGCCCGGCCCCGAGGAACTCGCCTTCCTGCTGAGCATCGCGGACCACGCGGGGACAGCCCTGCACGCCGCCGAACTCATCCGGCGGGCCTCCGAGCGGGCGGGGGAACAGGAGCGGGCGCGGCTGGCGCGCGAGCTGCACGACAGCGTGGCGCAGGCGCTGTACGGCATCACCCTGGGGGCCAAGACCGCCCGGGCCACCCTGGGCCGCGACCCGGAAAAGACGCGCGCCAGCCTGGACTACACCATCCGGCTCGCGGAGGGCGGCGTCTCGGAGATGAAGGCCCTGCTCTTCAGCCTGCGCCCCGACGCGCTGGAGGAGGGCGGGCTGATCGCGGCGCTGACCCAGAACGCCCACGCGCTGGAGGCCCGCCACGGCCTGACGGTCCACGCCAGCCTGGGCCGCGAGCCCTCCCTCCCCCCCGCCGCCCAGGCCGCCGCCTACCGGATCGCTCAGGAGGCGCTGCACAACGTGGTCAAGCACGCCCGCGCCTCGCGGGTGTGGCTCTCGGTGCGCGAGGAGGGGGAAGAGGTGACCCTCACCGTGCGGGACGACGGGCGCGGCTTCGATCCGGCGGCCCTGCCCGGCGGCACGCTGGGGCAACGTTCCATGCGCGAGCGGGCGCAGGGGGCGGGCGGCACCCTGACGGTGAGCAGTGCCCCGGGCGCGGGCACGACCGTGACCCTGACCCTCCCCGCGGTTCCCGAGGCCGTTCCCGCCGGGGAGGTGCGCGCGTGACCGTTGCCGAGCGCACCCCGCCGCGCCCCCTCGCCCCCGTGCTGGGCCGCATCGCGCTGGGGCTGGGGCTGGTGGCGGGCGGGGCGGTCCTCACCTGGCAGGGGGGGCACGTCACGCCCGTCCCGGGGCTGAACGCGGTGCGGACTCCGCTGGACCTCCCGCTGAACGGTGCCCGCGCGCTCAACGTGCGGCTGGAGGGGGACCGCACCAGCTTCCACGTCGCCGGGCTCCCCTGGCCGGGCCGGGAGGCGCTGGCGGGGAGCGCCCTCCACCGCGAGCGCAACCCCCTGCGGCTGGAGGTGACGCGCGAGGGCCGCACGCTGGACGTGGACGCCCAGCTGAACGTGCAAGCCCTCCAGGAGGGCGTGATCGGTGTCCGCACACCGCCCCTCCAGCACAAGGTGGAGGTGCAGCTCTCGCGCGGGGTGCCGGTCACCCTGACGACCGACTCCTACAGCGGCGACACGCGGCTGGACCTGCACGCCCTGCGGGTGCGCGCCCTGAGCGTGCGGAGCGGTTTCGGCGAGGTGGTGGCGACCCTGCCCGAGCGGCAGAGCGGGCCGCTGACCGTCGTGACGCTGGGCGGCGATGTAACGCTGCGCGCCCAGCCGGAGTGGCGTGCCCCCGCCCTGCGTGTGAACACCGAGAGCGGCGACGTGCGGCTCGACCTCGCCCCGGCGCGGGTGGAATCCCTCAGCATCGGTGTGCTGACCGGCGACGTGACGGGCTCGCTGCCCCGCACCGACCGCGTGACCGTTGCCTCCGGGCACGGGGACGTGGCGCTGAGCCTTCCCGACGGGGCGGCGGGCACCCTCGACCTGCGCTCGGAGGGGGGGCAGGTGGCCCTGACCGTGCCGCGCGAGGTCTCGCTGCGGGTGCGCTTCACCGACCGCACCGCCCTGGGCCTGCCCCCTGGCCTGAGACGCCAGGGCAACACCGCCGCCACCGACGCCAGTGCCCTGCAAGACCCCGACCTCGACCTCTTCATCGACGCCCCGCGCGCCGACCTCGCGCTGCGTGACCCCGAGACTGCCCCCTGAGGAGACCCCCGACCATGACCAACCCCGCCCCGACCGATATGGCCCTCCCGTCCTCCCCCCCCGTGCGCGTGCTGCTGGTGGACGACCACGCCGTCGTGCGCCAGGGCCTGCGCCTTTTCCTGGGCCTGGACCCGCAGATCGAGGTCGTCGGCGAGGCCGCCAACGGCGAGGAGGCCCTGGCCGAAACCGACCGCCTGAACCCCGACGTGGTCGTGATGGACCTGATGATGCCCGTGATGGACGGCATCCAGGCCACCCGGCTGCTGCGCCGCCAGCATCCCGATATCGAGGTGATCGCCCTGACGAGCACCCTGGAGGAACACAAGGTCAACGGCGCCATCGACGCCGGGGCGATGGGCTACATGCTCAAGGACGCCTCCTCGGACACGCTGGCCGACGCGATCCACGCCGCCGCCCGGGGCGAAGTGCGCCTGCACCCGGAAGCCGCCCGCCGCCTGGTGCGCGACTTCCGCACCCCCGAGATGCGCGAGACGCTGACGCCCAAGGAGGTGATCGTGCTGCAACTCATCGCGCGGGGGTACTCGAACCGTGACATCGCCGCCGACCAGGGCGTGACCGAGGCGACGGTGAAGACGCACGTCAGCCGCCTGCTGAGCAAACTGGGGCTGGAGAGCCGAACGCAGGCGGCACTCTACGCGCTACGACACGGGCTGGCGAGTCTGGAGGAGGGAAGCGGGTAAAGTTCAGAGAGAACTCCTGGCCCGTGTCAGGTGGCATGATGACCGTGTTTCGGTCGCGCCACCTGACACCGCGCCGGAAGGGTTGGCGGATATGGCGTTCGTGGTGACAGGCAGGCTGCCGAACAAGGAGCGGACTCATGCCAACCGCAGACCGAAGCCCCCTGATCGCCCCGGACGACGGCCACGCCCTGCTCAATCCTATCGGCGGGTACATGACGCTGAAGCTGCGCGACGCCATGACGGCGGGCGCCTACTCCGTCCACGAGAACGTGCTTCCGGCAGGCTCACCGGGACCCCGGCCGCACCTACACCGCTACCACCAGGAAACGTTTTACGTGCTGGAGGGCGAACTGACCGTGCGGGTAGGCGAGCAGACCCTCCAGGCACCCGCAGGTTCGTTCGTGGTGATTCCGAGGGGCGTGGTGCATCAGCCGTCGAACCCCGGCGCCCAGCCGACGCGTGTGTTGCTCATCTTCTCGCCGGGGGGAATGGACAGGTTCTTCATTGAGGCCGCTGAGGGCCGTCATCCCTTGCAGGCGAGGGTGGAGGCCCCCGACGTGCTGGAACAGTTGCAGGCTTTCACCACGCGGTACGGCTACGAATTCGCGGAGTGGCCGGAAGGCACCTGACCAACGCCCTGCCCGAGTGCCGTCACAAATCCCAGGAGAGCAGGCGGACGCCCTTCCCAGTTCGCCCGCCTCCCGCGTCTCCACGACCTACCCCAAGTCCCCCATTGCGTCCGCCAGTTCCTTCTTCACACAAGTGAACATCGGCGTGTCGCGCAGCGTGTACATGCTTGCCTCGGTGTAGCGCAGCCGGTGAACGAGGTCCACAAACTCCTGCGGGTAGTCGGAGTCGAAACTGACCACGAACTCCTGGTCGTCAATGCCGTAGGAGTACGAGGTGTTAATCCGCACACCCTTGAAGGGGCCGGAGGCGTAGATGTGCTCGTCCATCATGCCCTGACGCGAGTGCGGCGTCAGGTCGTACCAGGGGCGGGTCTTGATGAAGGGGTAGATGAACAGGTACTTGCCCTGTCCCGGCAGGATTTCCAGGCCGTGCCCGCTGCCCTCAATGCGGTTGACGTACTGACTGCGCTTCTGCATCGAGACGAAGTTGAAGGGCTGCGTGAGGTAGCCCATCAGCCGGGTGCGATTGAGCCGGGCCTGCGCGTCCTGAAACTCGCGGACATCAAAGGCGATCCGCCACAGCATGAAGTCCACGTCACCGCGCACCCCGACCAGACTGTAGGCGCGCTGGATGATGCCCTTCTCGGCGGGCGCCTCATCCACCCAGCCCTGAGCGGCGGCCAGGAACTCAGCCTTCAACTCCTCGCGCTCGGTCTGGGGCAGGCGGCGGAAGGCGGGGTCGAGCTTGTAGAAGGCGTAATTCAGGAACTGGCGCTGGGCGCGGTCGGGCTCACGCTGCGTGACCTGCCCGCTGGGGTCGAGGTCCACCATCATCTTGGGTCGGCCACCGGGGGCGCCAGCGGGACGACCTCCGGTGGTGGGCGGAGTGTTCTCCGTCTGCGTCGGCTTCTGCCCGTCCGTCACTGCGCCACCGCCTGGCCGCGCAGGTCCGTCTCCAGGCCGAAGTTCGTCCGGTACAGCGCCTGAATCGCGTCGTACTCGGCATCGCTCAGGGGTGCCGCCTGGAAGGTTGCGGCGTATTCCGTAAGCCCCTTCTCGTCGTAGATGTTGGGGAGGACGCCTGCCATCGCGGGGGAGCGCAGCGCGAACTGGAGGGCGAGCTGGCCGATGGTACGGCCCCGGCCCTCCACAAACTCCGCGTTCAGTTGCTCGACCTTCTTCAGGCCGTCCTCCATCCAGGCCTTGCGGCGGGCGTTGGTGGTCAGGCGCCAGTTGCGGTGGTCGCCCGGCTCGAACTGGGTGTCGAGGGTCATGTACCCCTCCAAGAGCCCGGAGGCATGGGGCACGCGGGCCATCACGCCCACCCCCTCCTGCTCGGCGACGGGGAGAATCCGCTCGCCGAGGACCTGCTCCAGCAGGTTGTAGATGATCTGGGTGGGGGCGTGACGCAGCCGGATGCTCAGGGTGCCCTCCTCGATCTGCCGCTCGTTCAGTGCCGGTCCCAGGGCAGTGCCGTAGGCGCGGATCAGGCCCTCTCCCTTGAGCGTTTCCAGCTCGGCCCAGAGGTCATCCTTCTGAATAGCGTCCACCCGGCAGTTGTGAAGCTGGTAGTAGTCGATGTAGTCGGTGCCCAGCCGCCTCAGCGAGCCTTCCAGCGCCTTGCGGAGATATTCGGGCGTCCAGTCGTGCGGGCGCTCCTGCTGGCCGGGGCGCTCGGGGTGGGTGTAGATGTCGTAGCCGAACTTCGAGCCGATCACGATCTGGCCGCGCACATCGCCCAGTGCGCGGCGCTGAATCTCCTCCGCGCGGCCCGAGGCGTAGGTGTCCGCGTTGTCGAAAAAGGTGATGCCGAGGTCGAAGGCCCGGCGCAGCAGCCGCACGGCCATCTCCTCGTCCTTCACGCCCCACCACGTCGTGCCGACCGTCCACACGCCGAACCCCACCGCGCTCAGGGTCAGGTCCGTGCCGAGCAACTTCCGGTATTCCATGAGGCGTACTATTCCACTGCCCCCGGGGGACAATGCACCCCGAACGAGCGGTCAGGCACGGGGAAAGAGGGTTCGCCCGGGGGAGGGGCTGCCTAGACGCCCGCCTGAGTTCTCGCCTGCATAATTTGACTTTCCCTGCATCCCACGCTATCTTCTTTCCATCACCGCCCAGGAAGGCGGCTTTTTTTATGCCTGCCGGGGGACGGGAAACACCAGCCGGAAGTCCGGCACACCCAAGGTCAGGCGGGGGCGAATCTGGCGCAGAGGTGGGCGCAGTCCGTCGGCCTGCAGGACGGTGAGGCGGGCGGGCGTCACGTGGCCAGCCGCCCCTACCGGCGTCAGCAGCCACCCCTCTCCCCCCTCCAGGTTCGGCTGGGCGAGGGTTCGCAGCGGGGCCGGGATCAGGGCGGAGGTGACGGGCAGACGCGGGCCACCCATGCGGAAGGCGAGGTGGGCGACCTCCCGGCCGTCCTCCCCGGTCACGCGCACCTGGCCCTGCTCCCACGCGAAGTGCGCGAGGCGTTTGGGCAGCCCCCAGTTGTGCCGCCCCCACACCGCGCTTTCCGCCGTGCTGACCCAGATGTGAGCCACCTGCGGGCGCCAACCAAAGAGCGTTCGGGTCAGCGCCACCCACAGCAACTCGTCGTAGGGGCCGACCGGCGAGGTCGCGTAGCGCACCAGCATCAATGCACCCACGGGTCTGCCGGGTGCAGGGGCATACATGGCGAGCAGACCGCTGCCGCTCAGCGTCCAGGGGGGCGGGGACATGGGTCCAGGCTACGCGCTACCCTCGCCCCCATGCTCAAACACGTCTCATTCCTGACCCGCGATCTGGCAGCCGTCCTCGCCTTCTACACCCGGCTGGGCGGCGTGGTGGAAAAGGACCTGACCACCGCCGAGGGCTACCGCCGGGGCGTGATCCGGCTGGGCGAGGGACGGCTGCAATTCTTCGAGGTTCCCGGCGCGGCGCCCGCTCCGCACGGGCACTGGGCGGAACACCTTGCGCTGCATGTCGTGGGCTTGCGCGACCTCCTTCCCGGGTTACGGGCGGCAGGCGTCACCGTCACGCGGGACCTCCAGCTCAGCCCGAGGGGACGCACCATGGCCTTTGTCCTCGACCCGGACGGGCGGCAGGTGGAATTGCTGGAGGCGTAGCCAGCTCAGTCGTGCCACCATGACGGCGTGAGTGACGACCACTGGGGCGAGTACGCGCGGGCCACCCGGAGCGGTCCTCCCCGGCCCCTGCTGCTGGAGGTGCTGGCCCATCTGGACGCGGACCCGTCGCCCGGGCGGGCACTGGACCTGGGCAGCGGCGCCGGGAACGACACGCTGGAGTTGCTGCGGCGGGGCTGGTCGGTGACGGCGCTCGACCGGAACGCGGAGGCGCTGGACGTTCTGCGGGCGCAGGCGGGTGACCTGGCGGGGTACCTCACGACCGTCCACGGCTCCTTCCAGGCGGCCCCCCGGCGGCGCTACCGGCTGGTCTATGCCAGCCTGAGCCTCCCCTTCTGCCCGCCGGGACGCTTTGACCGGACCTTCCGGGGCGTTCTGGCGCGGGTCGGTGTAGGCGGCTGGCTCGCCGCCACGCTGTTCGGTGAGCGGGACGGCTTCGCGGGCGAGCCCGGGATGAGTTTCGTGACGCTGGACCACTTGGGCACGTTGCTGGAGGGCCTGGACGTTCAGGTGCTGCGCGAGGAGGAGGGTCCCAGGCGGCTGGCCCTGGGCGGCGAACACCACGGCCACCTCCTGACCGTGATCGCGCGGCGGCCCGCCTGAACGGCTAGGGTCCTTCTGTATAGACCCGGCTGGGGAAGTAATACTTGTCCAGCAGCAGCTTGCCCAGCGCCACGGCAGGCACGGCCAGGAGCGCCCCGGCGAAGCCCAGCAGCGACGCCCCGACCAGGATGGCGACGAGCACCGTGACGGGGTGCAAGTCGGTTGTGCGGCTGAGGATGTAGGGGCTCAGGAAGTTCCCCTCGATCTGGTTGGCGGCGACGAAGATCACGACGACGAGGAGCATCTTGACCCAGCCGAAGGGCAGGGCCAGCAGCAGCGCGGGCGTGGCGCCGATGATCGGACCCAGGTACGGCACGATGTTGAAGGCCCCGGCGAGAAAGCCGATGGCGGCGGCGCTGGGAATGCCGATCAGGCTGAGGCCCAGCCACACGAACACGCCGATGAAGGTGGCGATCACGAGCTGCCCGCGCACATACCCGCCGACCGCCGTGCCGACCAGGGTGGTGAATTCCAGCACCTTCGGCTGCCAGGGCCGGGGAAAGGCGCGCAGCAGCGCCGTGTTCACCCGGCTGTAGTCCAGCATCAGGTACACGCTGAGCAGCAGGATCAGCAGCACCTGACCCAGGATGCCGCCGATGGAGACCAGGCGGCTGAACAGCGTCCCCGTGGAACTCAGGGCGTTTTGCAGGATGGGGATGATGTTCGTGCCCAGGTTGCGGACATAGGCCTCGGCAGCGGTCGTCAGCCGCTCGCGGGCGTTGTCGAGCCCCGGGATGCCGCGGTCCTGAAGCCAGCCCCCCATCCGGTCGAGCAGGTCTCCCAGACGACCGACCTGATCGGGCAAGCTCTGGAGCAGGGTGATGAGCTGGCCCGCGACGGTCACGAGCAGTGCCCCCGCCAGCGCGAAAACCCCGACGAAGATCAGCAGCACGAAAAAGACGCCCAGGCCCCGCTTGACCCGACCGCGCTCCAGCCAGTTGAGTAGCGGGTTGGCGAGGTACGCGATCAGGAACGCCACGGCGAAATCCACGACCACCGTCATGACCTGGCCCAGCAGGCGGTAGGCGGCGTAAAAGGCCAGCAGGAACACGGCCGCCCGGACCCAGGGGCTGCGCCACACATACTGGAAGGCATTGAGGGCTTTCGGGGGCGAGATCACCCGTGCATCATACGGAGCCGGAGGGCTGCCCGTCGGCGGACACGACCGAACCGGTCCGCCGGGCTTTGCTACAGTGGGCGCATGTCGTCCCTGTGTTGCCTCCCCCCGCGGTAAGCAGCGCACTCCGCCTGCCGCCGCGCCCTCCATCTGTGGCGCGGCGGCCTTGTTTTGTCTTCCTCCACAGGAGTTTTTCCATGACCCCAAGCGAGACACCCCAGCCGGATTCACAGATCGTCCTGTATGACACCATGCAGCGCCAGAAGGTGCCCTTCGTCCCCAGTGTGCCGGGTCGAGTGGGCATGTACCTGTGCGGCCCGACTGTCTACTCCGACGCGCACCTCGGGCACGCGAAGAAGGAGGTCGCCTTCGACGTGATCCGCCGGGCGCTGCTGCACTTCGGCTACACGGTGCGCTACGTGACGAATGTGACCGACGTGGGCCACCTCCAGAACGACGCCGACGAGGGCGAGGACAAGCTGCAAGCCCGCGCCCGGCTGGAACAGCTTGAGCCGATGGAGGTCGCCGACAAGTATTTCTGGTCCATCGCCCGCGACATGGACGCGCTGAACGTTCTCAAGCCGTCCATCAACCCGCGGGCGACCGGCCATATCCCCGAGCAGATCGAGCTGATCGAGGAGCTGATCCGGCGGGGCCACGCTTACGAGTCGAACGGCAGCGTGTATTTCGACGTGCGGAGCTGGCCCGAGTACGGCAAGCTTTCGGGGCGCAGGCTGGACGACCAGGAGGAGGGCACCCGCGAGGCCGTGCGCGAGGAGAAACGCGACCCGCGCGACTTCGCCCTGTGGAAGCGGGCCGAGCCGGGGCACCTGATGCGCTGGGAGTCGCCATGGGGGGTGGGTTTCCCGGGGTGGCACATCGAGTGCAGCGCGATGAGCCTGAAGTACCTGGGCGAGGGCTTCGACATCCACGGCGGCGGCCTGGACCTCCAGTTTCCCCACCACGAGGCCGAGATCGCGCAGGCGGAGGCGGCGGGGCACCCCTTCGCCCGCTACTGGATGCACAACAACATGGTCACGGTCGGCGGCGAGAAGATGAGCAAGAGCAAGGGCAACTTCACCACGCTCAAGGACCTGCTCGCCGTCCACGACCCCATGGTGATCCGCTTCCTGCTGGTCAGCAGTCACTACCGCTCGGTGACCGAGTTCTCCGAGGCCGCCTTCGAGAGCGCCCGCAGCGGGTACCGCCGCCTGACCGAGGCGCTGCACGAGGTCGAGCGCCGTCTGCCCACGGCTCCCGGGCGCGACGACCCCGCGCTGCGTCAGAAGATCGCGGGACACGTCCAGGCCTTCGAGGCCGCCATGCGCGACGACTTCAACACGCCCAAAGCCATCGCGGCGCTCTTCGGCCTGACCACCGACGTGAACGCGGCCCTCAACGCCGGGGAGGTGGGGCGGGAGGCGCTGGAGGCGGCCCGGACTGCCTACCGCACCCTGGGCGGGGAAGTCCTGGGCCTCTTCGCAGAAGGCGCGGCCGAGCGCGAGGACGACACCGAGGTCGTGAGTGCCCTGATGGACCTCGTGTTGCGGGCGCGGCAGCACTACCGCCTGAACAAGCAGTACGCGCAGGCCGACGAGCTGCGCGACACCCTCGCCGCCGTGGGCGTGACCGTCGAGGATACCAAGGAGGGGCCGCGCTGGCGGCGCTGAGGGGCCTCCCTGTCAGAAAATTGTGATGCCCGCTTCCTAGCATGGGGTTCGAGAGGTGCGTAGTCACCCCTCATCCTTCCCTCCAAAGGGCGCGCCACCCCCCCTCCGGGCGCGCCCAATTTTCTTTGGTCTCTGGGGCAACTGGGCAGATCAATGCGGGGTGAGCCGACCCTCACCCGCCGCAGGGGGGGGGCGGTACACTCGCCCCATGCTGCCGCTTGTGAAGCAGGTGCTGGACAACTTCAACTTCGACGTGGACCCCGACCTCAGCCCCGAGGAGAATGCGGAGGAGGTCATTCGGAGCGCGGCGCTGCTCTCCGGCGCGATTGCGGTGGAGCCGGTGCCCTTCGCCGACATCCTGCTGATCACCCCAGTGCAGGCCAAGATGGTGCTGCACATCGGCAAGATCTATGGCTTCGACATCACGCCCGACCGGGCGAGGGAGATTGTGCAGGAGCTCGGCGCCACGGTCGCCTATGGTCTCGTCGCCCGGCAGGTCATGCGCGGCGTTGCCAAGCTCGCCCTGCCCGTGATTGGCGGCCTGATCACCGCACCGGCCGTGTACGGCTGGACTTTCGCGCTGGGACGGGTGGCGCAGAACTACTTCGAGCGCAAGCGTCAGGGCCTCCCGGTCGCCAAGCAGGAGCAGGTCAAGGTTATTCAGGAGGCCAAGGGGCAGGCCCGGCGAGTGCTGCCCAGCGCCCAGGACTTCAGCGACCTCGCCGCTGAGCTGCGCCGCCGCGCCGACGAGAAAAGCCGGAACCAGGGCGGGGGACCACGCGACCTGAATTGAGGGGCAGTGGAGGGGAGCTGTGCGCTCCGCTTGACCCCTCCCCCTTTTCTGCGGCAGACTCCCCCCAGGCGTTGATCCGCAGGAGTACCGCGCCACGCACCCATGAGCGAGCCTGAGACGGTGAGAGTCAGGCGGGGCCAGCAGCGCGGGAAGGGCGGCGGGGAGCCGATTCAAAGACACAAAAGTGCCAGTCTTTCGGCAGACCGCCGGGCTGGAACTGGGGTGGAACCGCGTAGAATCGAACTCTGCGTCCCCAGGCGAGCATTCGCCGGGGCCGTTTTCTTTTGCACCTGGCGGATGCGGGAAAGGAGAGGTTATGCCCGCACAGTCGATGGAAGAACTCGTCAGCCTCTGCAAGCGCCGGGGGTTCATTTTCCAGGGCTCCGAGATTTACGGCGGCCTGCAGGGGTTCTACGACTACGGCCCCCTGGGTGTCGAGCTGAAGAACAACCTCAAGGCCGCGTGGTGGCGCACGAACGTCTACGAGCGCGACGACATGGAGGGCCTGGACGCGAGCATCATCATGCACCGCCTGGTGCTGCGTCACTCCGGCCACGAGGCGACCTTCAGCGACCCGATGGTGGACAACCGCAAGACGAAGAAGCGGTATCGCCTCGACCATCTGGTGAAGGATCAGAAGCCGGACGTCATTTCTAAGGTGGCGGAGGGCATGGGCGAGAGCGCCGATAACTTCCCGGCGGTCGTGGCGGCCCTCGTGGCGAACCCAGCGAAGGCGTCCGAGGCCCTGATTGCGGCGGGTGTGCGAGACCCCTTTTCCGGCGAGGTGGGCGACTGGACCGACCCCAAGCCCTTTAACATGATGTTCCGCACGACCATCGGCCCGGTCGCGGATGAGGACAGCTACGGCTACCTGCGGCCCGAGACGGCGCAGGGCATCTTCACCAACTTCAAGAACGTGGTGGACTCAACCAGCCGCCGCCTGCCCTTTGGCATCGCCCAAATCGGCAAGGCCTTCCGCAACGAGATCACGCCGCGCAACTTCATCTTCCGGGTGCGCGAGCTGGAGCAGATGGAGATTGAGTTCTTCTGCGTCCCCGGCACCGACGAGGATTGGCACGAGAAGTGGCTGCAAGCCCGCCTCGCGTGGTGGGAGGCGCAGGGCGTGCCGCGCGGGAAGATTCAGATTCTGGATGTGCCGAAAGAAGACCTCGCCCACTACTCCAAGCGCACCTATGACCTGATGTACGACTACCCCACGTTGGGCTATGAGGAGATCGAGGGCATCGCCAACCGCACCGACTTCGACCTGGGGAGCCATACGAAAGCACAGGGGGAACTGGGTCTCCAGGCGCGGGTCGAGGAGAACCTGGATTCGGTCGCCAAGCTGACCATCCCCCACCCCGAGACGAACAAACCTGTCGTGCCCTTCGTAATCGAGCCCTCGGCGGGCGTGGACCGCGCGATGCTCGCCGTGCTGTCCGAGGCGTTCACGAAGGAAACGCTTTCGACCGGCTCGGAACGCATCGTGCTGAAGTTGAGGCCGCACCTCGCGCCCATCAAGGTGGCCGTCATTCCCCTTGCCCGCAACCGGGAGGAGATCACCACCGTCGCCCGGCAGATCAAGGCCGACCTCCAGAAACTCGGCCTGGGCCGCGTGCTGTACGAGGACAGCGGCAACATCGGCAAGTCCTACCGCCGCCACGACGAGGTGGGCACCCCCTACTGCGTGACAGTGGACTTCGACACTGTGGGCAAGGGGGAGGACCCCGCTCTGACCGACACCGTGACCATCCGCGACCGCGACACCCTCACCCAGGAACGGGTGAAGATCAGCGAACTGGCGGACTGGATTCAGGCGCGGCTGCGATAGGTCGCCCGTCTCCAGACCCCAGAGCCCCCGCGCCGCGCGGGGGTTTTCTGCATATGCTCGCGTCATGCTCAAGATGAAGTCCGCCTGCGAGCGTTGTAGCGTGCCCCTCCCGGCCGACGGCGAGGCCACCATCTGCTCCTTCGAATGCACCTTCTGCCCGACCTGCACCGAATTGATGCACCATACCTGTCCCAACTGCGGTGGAGAACTCGTGCAGCGGCCCCGGCGCACCCGCTCGGCTGCCTCGGCAGCGGCTGGTAGCCTGGTGCGCCGGGTAAGGTCCAATCGGGTCTCCTGAAGGCCTGCAGGGGCACGTCGCATACGAGACTGAGTGTGCTGGGAGGGTATGCGCGTTCCCCCTCTCAGCCTCCCCCTCAAGGGGGGAGGAGGAACAGCGCCGAAGCTCCTGCTTTTCAAAACCGTCTATGGTGGACAGCCTATTCCTGCAATTGGCTCGCTCTCGCACCGCCTTCACCACACTTTGCTCGCGCAGCGAGACGGTGGGCGAGCGACTTTGCACACAGCAAGATCAAACATTGCGCGTAGAGAAGGGCGGTCACGGGCGCGGCGGGCGAGCCCCTCGCCGAGCGCAGCGGAAAGCTCCCCCCTACCCTCACCGAGGGCAGGGGAGGTGGGAGCCAATGAGGGCAAGAAGCCCTGCCCTCTCGAGAAAACCCATCAATCCGCCCACCGGGGTAAAGCCCGCGAAGTCCCAAATAAACGCGTCAAGCAGCCCGACCTACTCACGCTGGAGGGCGGGCCACGTTTCGGAGCCAGCTGCCTCAGCCCTCTTTCTCACCGTACTTGCTCTCCAGGTAGCGGCGCTGCGCCTCCAGCGTGCGGGTGTGCTGGCCCCGCCGCTCCTGCACGATGCCCTGCATTCGGCGCCCGATCAGGTCAAGCTGACCCAGGAACAGGCGGTCAGTCTCAGGGGAGCGCGGCGCGGCGTGGTAGGTCCGCAGCAGGTCGGGCAGGTCCTGCTGGGCGGCCTGCCGCGCATCGTAGGCCTCACGGCTGAGGGAGACGTCATCTGCCGTAGCACGCAGGGCGTCGCGGGTGGCGATCACCGTGGCTTGCAGGGCGGAGCGCGTGGTGGCCGGGAGGACCCGCTCCCCCGTACGCAGCACGGCGAGCAGACCGGCTTCCCCATCACTCCCTGCCCTTCCCGGTGCGTCAAGCGTGATGGGCTCGGGCTCATCCGCCGCCGTGATCAGGCACGAGGCCCGCCGCACCGTCCAGACCACCCCAAAGGCGCCGAGCAGCAGCGTGAAGCCCAGCATCCAGCCCGCCACGTCGCTGCCAAAGGCCGTGCCGAGCCCCAGCAGCGCGAGCAGCGGCACCAGCAGCAGCGCCCCCAGCACGCTCAGAACGATCAGCACGAGAAGGCCGAGCGCCCGGCGAAGCAGGCTGGCCCCACGCTGGACGGGATGACCCGGCCTGCCCGGCGGCAACCAGGGGTCACGGGAGACGCCCGCGTGGCGTGTGGCAGGCTGAATCAGATACCGCACCACACGCGAGCCGGTGCGGGCAGCGGTGTAGAGGGTGGTGACCGGTGGAGCCATATCCTCAGGGTACGCGGCGCACGTCCTGCCCGTTCCCGTGCGCGTCACGGTTCACGGAAGGGCGCAGTTCCCGCACTCGGTCGGCCAGCGCCTGCCACGGCCCGAGCTGGAAGTGGTTGTGCCCCAGCGGACTCGTCGAGGGCAGCACCCAGACCTCCGCCCCCTCCAGCGGGAGAAGTTGCGGGCCGTAGGGCAGCTTGCCGGTGGGCACACCCAGCGTCTCGGAGGCGCCACGCTTGCTGGTGAAGGCGATGATCCTTGGGCGGTACGTCCCGATCTTCTCGCGCAGTTCGTCGGGCGCCCACGCCTCGTCGGGCAGGGCGGCGTCCACCCCGCTATGGCGCTTGGCGACGTCGGTCAGGCCGATGCCGTACTGCGGCAGGGTCGGGTACTCGCGCGGGGCGAGTTGCCGGGGCGTCAAGCCCACCTCGTGCAGGACCCGCCAGAACTTGTTCTCGGGGTTGGCGTAGTACGCCCTGGCCCGCGCACTGATGCGGCTGGGCGCGGTGCCAACCAGGACGAGCGTGAGCCCTTCTTGCAGCACATCGGGGACGAGGTAGCCCTGTCCGGCCGGAGACTGGCCGCCCGGGGCGGGCCGCTCCCCCTCAGTCATCGTCGTAGCGCTCCTCCTTGAAGGGGTCGCCGCGCATGTGGTACCCGTTGCGCTCCCAGAAGCCGGGCTTGTCGGCGGCCATGAACTCCAGGCCGTTCAGCCACTTCGCGCTCTTCCAGAAATACAGGTGCGGCACGACGAGGCGCAGCGGCCCGCCATGTTCCGGGGCGAGCGGTTCGCCGCCGAAGGTGTGGGCGATCAGGTTCTCAGGCCGGGTGAAGTCCGAGAGTTCAAGGTTGGTCGTGTACCCGCCGACGGAGTGCTGCATCACGTGGGTGGCACCGGGCTTGAGCTGAATGTGTTCCATCAGGTCCACCACACGCACGCCCGTCCAGGTCGTGTCGAGCTTGCTCCAGTGGGTCACGCAGTGGATGTCGTAGGTGAGGGTGGTCTGCGGCAGGGCGAGGAGGTCGGCCCAGGTGAAGGTCTTCTCCTCTGCCAGGCCGAAGATTCGCACCGTCACGTCCCCCGGCGCGTAGTGCTGCGAGGGGCCGTAGGTCAGGACGGGAAAGCGGGTGGTAAGCGTCTGCCCCGGGGGAATGCGCCCACCCTGGTCGTCCGCGGGTTTCTTGAAGAATTTGCCGAGCATGACGTTATTTGACCGCTCACCGCAAGCGCGGCGGTATAGGAACCGGCACGTTTGTCCCGTTCGTGAAGGATTCCGGTAGGTGTTTTCAGAAAGCTGTCTGCCCTGGCGCCGCGCCGTTATATTCTCGCAAGACCGGCTGGTGTAAGATGTACACCAAGACCGGGAGTGTTCCTGCCTTCCCCGGACGAGCATGCCCGGCCCAGGCGCCCCGCGCGCAAGGAGAGCCCCGCATGAGTGAGCTGAACACCCGCACCCAGGCCCGCCACGAGGTCGAACGCGCCCGCTTCCTGGGCGACGTGTACGACCTGCTGGCGATTCTGCGCCGCGAACCGAACGAACTGCTGCCCTTCCACTGGGTCCGGCACCTCGCCCCGGAGGGCGAGCACTCGCTGGGCGTCCAGTCCATCCCCGTCGACCAGATCATCGGGTCGGTGGACCGCTACCGCGAGTTCGACCGCCACTACCTGCCCAAGGAACCGCACCTCGACGAACGCTGGATCGGGGTCCGCGCCGCGCAGCTTGAGGGCAAGGAGTTGCCGCCCATCCAGGTGTACAAGGTCGGCGACCTGTATTTCGTCAAGGACGGCAACCACCGCGTCTCGGTCGCCCGCCGTCAGGGCCAGCACTACATCGACGCGAACGTGATCGAGCTGAACGTCACCGTCCCGCCCGACGAACACGACACGCTGCGCGACCTGATCATCAAAGGGGAGTACGCGCGCTTCCTCAAGGAGACGAACCTCGACCGGGTGGTGCCCGGCCACCGCGAGATTCTCTTCACCACGCCGGGCCGCTACGACCGCCTGCTGGAACACATCCGTACCCGGCAATACTTCCTCGACCGCAAGCCCGAGCGCGCGGGGCTGCCGCCCGTGACCTGGGAGGAGGCCGTGGAGAGCTGGTACCGCCGCCTGTACAGCCGGGTCGTCGAGAACATCGAGAAACACGACGTGATGAGCCGCTTCCCGGGCCGCACCGAGGCCGACCTGTACCTCTGGATCATGGATCACCGCTACTTCCTGACCCAGAAGTACGGCCACGACGTCGGCAGCGAGGAGGCCACCCGCGACTTCCGCGCCCACCACGCCCCGCCCCTCTACAAGCGGTTGGGGCAGCGCATGAAGTTGCTGCTCAAGGGGGAGCTGGAACCCGCGATGTAGCGGAGGCGGTCAACGGGGCGCGGCACGCAGCGGAGAAGTTCTCCCACGTGCCGCGACCTGCGTTCGGCCTACTCCCCCAGCACGTACCCCACCAGCGTCCCCACGCCCCAGCCGGTCGCCTGGCCGTCCTTCAGCGCGTTTCCGGCGATGTCGAGGTGCGCCCACGGCCGGGTGACGAACTCGCGCAGGAAAAGGGCCGCCTTGATGCTGCCCCCCGCCGGGACCATATCGGAATTCCGCAGGTCGGCGAGCGTCTCCTTCTGGAAAGCCTTCAGGTACGGCGCGTGCAGGGGCATCTCCCAGACGAATTCGCCGAAGGCCTCGGCGCCTGCCTTCAGCCGGGAGGTCAGGTCCACATCGGTGCTGTAGAGGGCCGCAACGTCGTTCCCCAGGGCAACGGTCTTCGCCCCCGTCAGGGTCGCCACGTCCACGAGTTCGGTCGCGCCCTCATCGCAGGCGACAGCCAGGGCATCGGCGAGGATCAGGCGGCCCTCGGCGTCGGTGTTCACGATTTCGACGGTCTTGCCGTTCACCGCCCGGTAGATGTCGCCGGGGCGCATGGCATCGGGGCCGACCATGTTCTCGGCGGCGGGGACGTAGGCGCGGACCTCCACGCCTTCCGGGAGGCGATCACGCAGGGCGCTCAATGCGCGCATCGCCCCCAGCACCGCCGCCGCGCCGCCCATGTCGCCCTTCATGGTGGTCATCCCCGCGGCGGGCTTGATGGAGTAGCCGCCCGTGTCGAAGGTGATCCCCTTGCCGACGAGGGCGATGACACGCTGCACTTCTCCCCGGGCCGGAAGCGTCACACGGATCAGGCGCGGCCCACCCGCGCTGCCCGCCGCCACCGCCGTCAGCAGGCCCATGCCCCGCGCCTCGATCTCGGTGCCGTCCCACACGTCCACGTCGGCGCCCAGGGTGTCGAGACGGCGGGCCTCGCGGGCCAACATGGCCGGATTGAGGACGTTCGCCGGAGCGTTCACCAGGTCGCGGGCAAAGCGGACGCCCGCCATGAGGGCTTCTACCCGGTCCAGGCTTTCGGCTGACAGGCCT
The DNA here is from genome assembly GCF_000381345.1 of Deinococcus apachensis DSM 19763. Classification (NCBI taxonomy): domain Bacteria; kingdom Thermotogati; phylum Deinococcota; class Deinococci; order Deinococcales; family Deinococcaceae; genus Deinococcus; species Deinococcus apachensis. The sequence continues at coordinate 451,369 of NZ_KB906399.1, forward strand.
TCCACGGTCAGTTCGCCGGGTTCAGGCCTGGCCTCCGAACGGTAACGGGAATCCTGAGCGCCTGCCGTGAGGGCGGCGAGCGCCAGAGCCTCGGCGTGGGCCGTCTCCCCCACCCGCACCGTCCGCGCCTCCAGGTCGGTCGCCAGTTTGACGAGGGCGGTGCCAAGCTCGCGGGCCTGGGCCGCGTCCGGGGGTGGCAGCGCGACAGCCTCGTCCCCCTCTTCAGCCCGTGTGAGCAGACGGACCGTGCCCGGCTTCAGGTCGCGTGTGATCCGCTCGGGCACGTCCACCCGTCCCTCCTCGAGAAACGTCAGGGTGAGGTCCGCCCGCGCCAGCTCGTTGACGAGTTGCATGGGAGGCAGTAAAGCACGGGGGGGAGGGCAAGGCGTCAAAGCATTCCCACAGAGGTGGGGAACGCGCGGCGTAAGCAGCAGCACCGTGGCGTACCGGTTCATCCCCACACCCGTGGGGAACGCCCCGGCGCACTTTCTTAATCTGCTCGGCCAGCCGGTTCATCCCCACACCCGTGGGGAACGCACTCTCAAAGTACAATGGCAAGCCGAGCCTCCCCCTTCGAAAGTCTCTAGTGGGGCGAGTCAGAAGACGCTGAATGGTATTTCCGGGGTCGGGGGGGCAAACTGGAGGCGAGCGCTTATGTGACTCTGCCCGAATGGCGTCGCTGACGCACAGCAAAGTGTTCAAGGTCTTCTGACTCACTCCACTAGTGGCCGGGGTAATCCGCCCTACAAACTGTCAAGTTTCCCGGAGGTCATCTCCCCGGGCTGATGGTGCAGGTCAGGAGGTACACACGGCAACCGGGGGCAGCCCGGTGCAGATTCTCTGGTTGAGGAGATGATTGTGGGGGTGCAAGGTCAGCCACGCGTTTTGCGACCCCAGCCGTCCCCGCCCCCTCGCGTATACTCCTGTCTACTGTGACTGGCTCCATCGTTGTGTCCGAGGCGGCGCTCGCCTCACTGATCGGGCTGACTGCCCACGAGATTCCCGGCGTGGTCGGCATGGCCCCCGCCAACCTGAAAGAAGGCATCTCCCGCGTGCTGGGCCGCGCCAACGCCCGCGAAGGCGTCGTGGTGGGCCGCGAGGGCGAGGGCTACACCGCCGACCTGTACGTGGTCGTCGCCTATGGGGTGAGCATCCCCACCGTGGCGCGGAACATCAAGGAGCGGGTGGAGCACATCGTGAAGACCCAGGCGGGGATTGAACTCAGGGCCACGCGCGTCCACGCAGTGGGGGTGCAGCGTGCCTGAGCATGTGCGGACCCTGAAACCGACCGACCTCGCGCGGATGCTGCGGGTGGCGACCGACTGGCTGGGCGTGTACCGCGAGCAGGTCAACGCCCTGAACGTGTACCCGGTACCCGACGGCGACACCGGCACGAACATGCACCTCACCATGCAGTCGGTGCGGCGCGAGCTCGACACCTGCGACGAGCACAACATGGCTTCCGTCGCCCGCGCGATCAGCTACGGGGCGCTGCTGGGCGCCCGGGGCAACTCGGGGGTGATCCTCTCGCAGCTCCTCAAGGGCTTCGCGGAGGCGGTGCGCGACCGGGCCGAGGTGGACGCCGATACCCTTGCCCGCGCCTTCCGCGCTGCCCAGAAGGCCGGGTACGGCGCGGTGATGAAGCCGGTGGAGGGCACCATCCTGACGGTCGCGCGGGGAGTGGCCGACGGGGCGAACGGGCCGCACGACCGCGATACGGTGGACTCGGTGCTGGAGGCCGCGCTCTTCGAGGGCCAGCGCCTCCTCGACCAGACGCCCGAGATGCTCCCGGCCTTGAAGCAGGCGGGGGTGATCGACTCGGGCGGGCAGGGCTACCTGTACGTGGTGCAGGGCATGCTCGCGGCCCTGCGCGGCGACGCGCTCCCCGAGGCGCCCGAAATTACCTCCTACGCTCAGGAGCAGTTCGAGACCGAGGAGTTCGGCTACTGCACCGAGTTCCTGATGTCGGACTCGACCAAGGCCATCGAGGAGATTCGCTCACTCGTCTCCCCTTTCGGCGACAGCCTGCTCGTGGTCGGCGCTGAGGGGTACGTGAAGGGTCACATCCATACCAACGAGCCCGACGCGCTGCTCGCCACGGTAGGCCGCTACGGCCGGATGCTCAAGACCAAGGTCGAGGACATGTCCGAGCAACACACCGAGATCCTGGGCATGGCGGGCGCGGCGGCCCGGGCCGAGGAGGAGGTGGCACCCTCCGGCCTCGTCGCGGTGGCGAGCGGGTACGGGCTGGTCAAGCTCTTCCGCTCGCTGGGGGCGCGCATCGTCTCCGGCGGGCAGACCGCCAACCCCAGCGTGCAGGACATCGTGGACGCGGTGCGTTCGGTGAGCGCGGAGAAGGTGCTGATCCTCCCCAACAACAAGAACGTGCTGATGGCCGCCGAAAAGGCGATGGAGCTGATGGAGGGCCGCGCCGTCGTCGTGCCCACCCGCACGCTGGGGCAGGGCATTGGGGCGGCGCTCGCCTTCCAGCCGGACGCGGATGCTGAGGAACTGAGGGCGGCGATGGAGCAGGCCGCCGCCCGCGTGACCACCTTCGAGGTTACCCGCGCGAGCCGCACGACGAACATCACGACGAAGGAGGGCGTCACGCTCGACATCGCCGAGGGGGACGTGATCGGCCTGAAGGACGATGAACTCGTGCAGGCGGGCGGGAGCCCCGAAGAAAGTGTGATGGAAATGCTGGGCAAGAGCTACGCCGGACAGGAGATCATCACCGTGTTCGGCGGTCCCCAGAAGACGCAGGAGGACCTGGACGCCCTGTCCGAGCGCATCGGCGGGGAGTTCCCGAGCGCCGAGGTCGAGGCGCACCTGGGCGGGCCGGACCTGTACGACTATCTGGTGACCATGGAGTAATTGGACGAGGAGGGGCGGCGGCTGAGCAAAGGCCGCCGCTCTTCTTTTCAATCCCCCTCGAAAATATCCAGCGGCAGGAACGCGCTCACCGTGTAGTTCGGCGCGTCCACGATCTGGCTGATCTTGAGGTCCACGCAGGCGCTCGCCAGCACGTAGGCCTCCTCCAGCGTCAGGCCGCGTGCCTGGAGGCGATGCAGCAGCGCGCGTAGGGCGATCCGGGCTGCCGTCATGAGTTCGGGATGGTGACCAGTCGTCGCGTGCCAGCGGGTGCTCGTGCCGCCTTGGGTGGGGGTGATGAACTCGGGAGTTGTTAACCCTGCTCCGCGTTCCAGCCTGAAGCGCAACGTCACCTGTCCGGCGCACTCGATGCCAGTGCCGCTGAGTTCGCCGTCTCCCTGCGCCGCGTGCAGGTCGCCGACGGAGAACAGGGCACCAGGCACCTCGACAGGCAGGAACAGGGTGCTTCCCGCCACCAGTTGCCGGATGTCCATGTTGCCGCCCACCTGCCGGGGCGGGGCGGTCGGGTGGGGACCGGGGGCCGCGGGGGCGACGCCCATCACGCCGGGGAAGGGGGCGAGTGGCAGGCGGATACCCGGGCGGAAGTCCGTGTGCGTCCGCTCTCGCAGGTCCCAGAGGTGGGTGTAGGGTTGAAGTCCTTCCTCAGCCAGCACCGCGTCCAGCAGGCCAATACCGTTCGGGCGGCAGCCGGTCCAGCCCCAGTCGGCGGTCCGCGCCTCCAGAATATCGATCTGTAAAGCATCCCCCGACTCCGCGCCCTCCACGAAGACGGGGCCGGTGAGCGGATGGCCGCGTGGCCCCTCCCGCTGGGGGAAAGCATCGGCGGCAGCGAGGGCGACGAGTTCGGCCGCGCCGGTGAGTTCCCCCGCCACCGCTCGCCGGGCCACCCCTCCATCCGAGGCGTCCAGGGTTTCGAAGGAGACCGTATCGCCGGGGCGGATAGTCAGGGCAGGAGGCAAGCTGTTGTCCCAGACGGTGTGAATGCTGTCGGTGCCAAGGGAGTGCTCGCTCATGGCTTCCCAGAGTACGGGTATTCTCCCCCCATGCTCGACCCCCACGCCGCCCTGCCGTTCACTGCCGACGTTCACCCGGGGGCGCGGCCCGCCCTCCGCCTGACCTGGGACTCGCGCGAGACTTCCCCGGAAGTCGCCTTCGTCGCCCTCCCCGGCGAGCGGATGCACGGGAACCGGTTCTTGGAGGCGGCACTCTCTGCAGGCGCTCCCTTCGTGCTGACCGACCTCGACGTGGAGCGGGCGGTGCGGGTGACGGATGCCCGGGAGGCGTTGTTCGCCTGGGCACGGGCAGAGCGGGCCAGGAACCCCCTCGTCGTGGGCATCACGGGCAGCGTGGGCAAGACGACCGCGAAGAATTACGCGGCGGCGGCGCTGGAGGCCCACTTCATGCCTGTGTACAACACCATGCCCGCCATCGCCTGCTTCCTGATCGAGTTCGGGGGAAGCGGGCGGCCCCTGGTCGTCGAGATGGGGATTGACCAGGTGGGTGAGATGGCCGAACTCGTGGGCCTCGTTCACCCCGACGTGGGCGTGGTCACGAGCATCGGGGAGGCGCACTTGGAGCAGCTCGGCAGCCTGGAGGGCGTGGCGCGGGAGAAGGGGGTGATCTTGCAGGGGGCGCGGGGACTGGTGGGCACCCAGGCGGCCCCGTGGTATCCCGGCGTCCCCACCTACGGCTTCGGGGAGGGGGTGACCTACGCGGGGGAGAATTTGGAGGTCACGCCGGAGGGCGCCCGCTTCACCTTCCGCGGTGTGCCCGTCACTCTGCCGCTCGCCTCCCGGGTACAGGCAGAGGCGGCCGTGCTGGGGCTGGCGCTGACGCTAGAGGCGGGGGTGCCTCTGGAGGATGCGGCAGCACGGCTCGCCGGAGTGCAGGTGCCGGGGGGCCGTTACCGGGTCCACCCCGGGCGCTTTACTGTGATTGACGACGCCTACAACGCCTCACCGCTCGCCGTGACCGCCGCACTGGATGCCCTCGCCACCTTCCCGGGCCGCCGAATTAGCGTGCTGGGCCGGATGCTGGAGCTGGGCGACACGGAGCGGGAGCTGCACGCCCGGGTGGGAGCCCATGCAAGGCAGCGGGCCGACCTGACGTTTGGGGTGGGGGCCTTCGCCGCCGAGCTGGGCGACCGGGCCTACCCCACCGTCCCCGACCTCCTCGCCGACCTGCTGACCGAGGTGCGGGATGGAGACGTGGTGCTCGTCAAGGCGAGCCGCGGCATCTCCTGGACGCCCGAGCGGCGGGCGCAGGAGGGCGTGGGGCTGGACGTGGTGGTGGAGGCGCTGCTGGGGGAGCGGTCAGCGGGCAGCCGTCAGTAAAAGCAGGACGGTAGTGGCAGGTCGCCCCATACCTTCTCAGCTGCCGCCAGGGAACAATGGCCCCATGCGCCGCTCCTTCTTCTCGGCCCTCGCCCCGCTGCTCCTGATCGCCGCATGTGCCCCGGCGCCCATGTCCCGAGCGTCCAGCCCCAGCTCGGCCCCGGGGCCAGCCGTCCCTGCCTCGGCCTTCAGCGCCGCCTTCGCCCCTGAGGGCGTGGCCTGGGTGGACCAGGGGCAGGCCTGCGTGGCCCGGGCGCCGTCCTACCGTCCCGCTTGCCCGAGGCTGCCGGGACGGGTGTCGGCGGTCGGCTGGAACGGGGGGAACGCCTGGGCCGCCCTGCCGGGAGTGGGCCTGCTCGTCACGCTCGACCTGGCGGCCCGGTCGGTTCCGGTGGGGCGGGTCGTCGCCCTCTCGGCCACCCGTGCCTACCGCGAGGACGGCAGCGCCGTGACCTACGACGGCGCGGCGACGACCGGTGTGGCGGGCGCCCCCTCGGCGGCGGTCACCGGGGGCGACGGGCAGGATTACGTGCTGCTGGCTGGGGCCCTGCTGCGGGTATCGGACGGAACGGTGCTGGAGCGCGTCGCCGGGCCGCTGCTGGAAGTCACGCCGACCGGGGCGCGCTCGACCAACCTGCCGTCCGTGACCACCCTGGCCGGGACGTACCGCCTCACTGGCACGGCGCTACAGCGGCTCGACGCGGCGGGGCGGGTGCTGAAAAGCGTGCCCCACGGGCCGGGGCGGGTCGGCGTGGTGGGCGGGGACCTGGTGACCGTCTCGCCGGGCGGCGCGGTGCGGGTGTTCGGCAGCGACCTGCAACCCGTGAGCCGCTGAACCCCGCTTTGGCCTTCATCTTTCGGGGGTCCCCCTTCGGCCTTTCACAGGCCGATTTTTTACCGTCCTACACGCCGTAATTCTCCTGTCAGAGTTCCGTAAGCGGGCGAATGGTTGCATGAGCCGTTCATGCCGCCTGCCTTTGCCCTTTTACCCCGTCCAGCCTCTCCCCGCCATGCCGGAGTGGTCCTGGCGCCCATGAGAAAACGCTGAAGCCTGCTCCTCGGGAGGGAGAATGTCGAGCCTGCTACAACGCCTTACAAGTCCGCGCCTGAACGCCATCGGGGTGGAGATTGGCACGAGCGCGATCAAGGTGGTCGCCCTGCGCCCCGGGGCGCCGCCGGTCCTCCAGCACGCGATCATGGTGCCCACGCCCATCGGCTCCATGCGCGACGGGCTGGTCGTCGAGCCGCAGACGGTCGCCACCGAGCTGAAAAACCTGCTCGCCCAGCACCGCATCACCACCCGCCACGCCGTGACCGCCGTGCCCAACCAGTCGGCGGTCACGCGCAACATCATGGTCCCCCGCATGGAGCGCAAGGAGCTTCAGGAGGCCATCAAGTGGGAGGCCGAGCGCTACATCCCCTACCCCATCGACGAGGTTAACCTCGACTTCGACCTGCTCGACGACCCTGCCCAGGTGCCGGAGGACGGCCAGATGGAGGCCGTGATCGCCGCCGCCCCCTCCGAGGCGGTCGCGCGGCAGGTCGAGGTGCTGCGCTTGGCGGGTCTGGAGCCCACCGTGGTGGACCTCAAGAGCTTCGCCACCCTGCGTGCCCTGCGCGGCAACCTGCTGGGAGAGCACCTCAACAAGACCACCCTGGCCGGGCTGAACTACACCGAGGCGGGCGAGGTCGCGCTCGTGCTGGAGATCGGGGCGAGCAGTTCCGTGATCTCCCTGGTGCGCGGCGACCGCATCCTGATGGCGCGCAACTTGGGCGTGGCCGCCGACGACTTCACGACGGCGCTGCAAAAGGCTTTCGACCTCGACTTCGGCGCCGCCGAGGAGGTCAAGCTGGGCTACGCGACCGCCACCACCCCCACCGAGGACGAGGAGGATCTGCTCAACTTCGACCTCTCGCGCCAGCAGTACTCCCCAGCACGTGTTTTCGAGATCGTGCGCCCGGTGCTGGGCGACTTGATCACCGAGGTGCGGCGCTCGCTGGAGTTCTACCGGGTGCAGTCGGGCGACGTGGTGATCGACCGGACCTTCATCGCGGGGGGCGGCGCCAAGCTGCGCGGCCTGGCCCCGGCGATCAGCGACGCGCTGGGCTTCCGGGTGGAGGTCGCCAGCCCCTGGCTGACCGTGCAGACCGAGGGGGCGAACGTGGACACCGGCTACCTCCAGACCAACGCTGCCGAGTTCACCGTGCCGCTGGGGCTGGCGCTGCGGGGGGTGAACGCCCGTGGTTGAGATCAACCTGCTGCCGCAGCAGGAGCGCCGGGGCACCCGCCCGGATGCCTGGCGCTACGCAACCTACGCGATCCTGCCCCTGACCGCCGCCGCCATCCTGATTCCCGAACTCACCCTGGGCTCGCGGATCAGCACCCTGCAAAACGAGCGGGACCAACTGAACGGCGAGATCGCCGCGCTGACGCCCACCAAGCAGGAGTACGACCGGCTTCAGGGCGAGCAGCGCACCCTGGAGGAGGTCACGGCAGTCGCCACACTGCTCCGGGACAGCAAGACCTACTGGACGAACGACGTGGCGGCCTTCTCCGCGCAGCTTCCGCGGGGCGGCGGGGTGGCAATCACGTCCATGAACGTTAAGCCCCTTGATCCGGGCGCCCTCGCCTCCATGCAGCAGGGCGGAGTCTACGCCGGGAAGAACGTGGTGCGCGAGATTGACCTCTCGGGCACCGCGAGGAGCCAGCAGTCGGTCGTGAACTTCCTGAACACCTATGAGAACAGCCCCAACTTCGCCGTGAACTTCCGCAGCCTGCAACAGGACGGCGACACGGGCCGCTACACCTTCGCCGCGTCGGTGGGCGTGGTGGGTCAGGCGGCCACCCCGGCGCCCGGCGCGACCGGAAGCGGCGCTCCGCCCTCCGCCCCCATCGCATCCGCCCCGGCGGGAGGCACTGATGTCCGTTAAGCTCGCCCCCCGTTCCCTCTTCCTGATTGTCCTGGGCGTGTGCGTGCTCGTGCTGCTGTGCTGGTACCTGATGCGCTACCAGGCCCGCCAGCAGGAGATCAGCCTGCTTCAGGGCGAGCTGGAGACCACCCGCATGAACGCCGACCGCTACCGCGCTGCGCAGCGTGGCCTGCCCGAGCTGAAGACCACCGTCGCCCGGTTGAACACCGAGCGCGACCAGTTCCTGCGGGCACTCCCCGCCAACGCGCAGTTCGGCACCGTCCTCGACGAGATGCGGCGCAACGTGCTCGCGGCGGGCGCGGAGATGACCACCTTCAACGTGCAGACCGGGACCGCCACCGGCCTTCCCGCCGGGGTGCGGCCCATCAACCTGAACCTGGGAGTCAGCGGGCCGTTCGCGGCCGTGTTCCGGGCGCTGCGGTCGATGGAGACCATGAACCGCTTCACGACGGTGGGTGGGGTGAATCTGCAACTGCCGCAGGCGACCTCCTTTAATCCCAAGCTGGAGGGCACGCTGAACCTCACCGTGTACACCTTCGATCCGGCGCAGGCCGCCGCGCCTGGCGGCACGGGCACAGCCCCGGCGGCCCCCACCGCACCGCCCGCTGCCCCCCAGGGAGGCACCCAGTGAGTCGGCCGGTCGCAACACGTCCCAAGCTCAAGGTCTCGCGCGAGATGCGGGTGCTCCTGATCCTGCTGCTGATGGTCGCCCTGATCGCGGCCTGGGCGATCTGGAGCAGCAACCGCAGCGCCCAGCAGGCCCTGGCCCAGACGACGCCCACACCGCCCACCGGTGACGCGGCCACAGGCGAAGGGACAGGCCCCACGCCCACCCCCTCCACGGCCCCCGCAGACGGCGACAGCGTGGCCGTGCAGCCCGGCGGCGCAGTGGACGTGCCCAGCCTCCCCGCCTTCGGCGAGACGGGGACGGACGACACCGGGACTGCGGAGGCGGAACCCGCGCCCACCCCCGGTGGCATCAACCCCGACACCGCCCTGGCGACTCTGTCCGGCGTCAACCCCTTCCGCCCACTGGCCGTCGACCAGGACGCGAGCGTACCGGCAGGACAGGTGAATTCCGCGCCCCAGGTGACGGAGAGCTCCGTCAGCACGCCTCCCGTCCGTATCACCCCGCCAGCGACGACTCCAGTCACCACGACGGTCACAACCAGCCCGGAGCCAGACAACACCAGCGGCGGCGTCATTCCCGTCGCGCCCATCCCCGGCACCCCTTCCCGCGTGACCGTAGATACGCCCGCCGTCGCGGGTGGTGCCTTCCCCACCCCGACCCTCCCCGGCGCTACCCCCAGCCAGCCCAAGCCGGAATCCGTGACCGTGCTGCGTCCGCCGAGCGCGCGGCCCACTCCGGTCACGCTGCCCAGGCCCTCGGGGGGTACGCCGACCGCCCCCCGGCCGCCTGCCACGCCCACTCCCATCCGGCCTCCCGCCACACCTGCTCCTGTCCGGCCTCCCGTCACGGCTGTCCACGTGCCCAAGGAAAGCATCGACCTGAGCAGCGTCGTGGGACGTGGAACCGGCAGTACGGGTACGGCGGCAAGTGCCTCCGGCACCCCGGACGGCGCGAAGGGCACGGCGTCCACGTCTGCGACAGCCCTCCCCACCCCCGGCACCCCGCAGCCCATCACCCAACTGGGCGCAGACGCCACTGCCGTGCCAGTCAGCGCCCTCGACCAACTGCTTCAGAGCCGCGAGATCGCCCTCAACGCCGCCGTCCTCGGGCCAGTCAACACCGCGGTCTTCCGCTCGCGCGACGGGTTCGTGGTCGTGGAGATCGGGGAAAAGCTTCCCGACTCAGAGGCGGTCCTGAAGGACGTCACGGCGGACAGCGCCACTCTCTCGCTCGGCAACGACACCAAGACCCTGCAACTCAACGAAAGGTGAGCCATGAAGAGATACGCCCTCCTGCTCTCCGCCGCGCTCGGCATGGCCGCCGCGCAAACCACCAAGCCCATCAGCCCCAGCACCATCCCCGCCATGCCCAGCGCGTCCGGGGCCGCCACGACCACCGCCCGCCTGGCCGACACCGGGCTGACGAGCGCGAACGTCACCTTCGACCTGCGGCGCTCGGGCAGCGATCTGTCCTCCATGCTGGTGGCCCTCGCCAAGAGCGCCGGGTACGACATCATCCTCGAACCTGACGTGGACAGTCTTCTCCAAGCGGGCAGCACGGCGGCTGCGGGTGCGGCGGGGGGCAGCACGGCCGGAACGCGGGTCACGTACAACTTCGTGAACCGGCCCTTCAACGAGGTCTGGCCGCTGGTGCTCGACATCTACGGCCTGAGCTACGAGACCCTGCGCCTGGGCGACAAACCCGTGCTGCGGGTGAGCGCCAAACCTATCCAGAAGATTGTCACGCTGCCTAAGGCGCTGAGCGCGGCCCTCGTCGAGCGGCAGCTCAAGCTGTCGTTCGGCAGTGTAAAGACAGTCAGCAATCAGAGCAGCTCGAATACGGCGCAGGGCACCAACACCAGCACCACCGAGACCGCCCGGGAGGAAATCATCCTCGACTCCCCCACCATGCGGATCGTCGCCGAGCCCTCCTCGAACAGCATCATCATCCGGGGCACGAACCAGGAGGTCGCGCAGGTCGAGCGGCTGCTCTCGCAGATCGTGGCCGCGCAGCCCCCGGCCCTCCAGGCGCCCGCGCCCGTCACGCCCCCGCAGGACGTGCAGCGCATCTACACTGTCAAGGGCGCGCAGGCGGACGTGACGGCGCTGCTCACCGCGCAGTACCCCGGCCTCAAGGTCACACCCGTCGGGCAGACCGGGCGCGTGGTCCTCACCGGACCGCAGGTGCAGATCGATGCGGCGATGGGCCTGCTGGGGCAGGTGGACCTGCCCGCTCCCGCCGCTGCCACGCCGCCCTCCGTCTCCACCGGGCGCAGCATCTACACCGTCAAGGGTCAGCAGGCCGACATCTCGGCCCTCCTGGGCGCCCAGTACCCCGACCTGAAGGTCACGCCCGTCGGGCAAACCGGGCAACTCATCCTGAACGGGCCGCAGACGCAGCTCGACGCGGCGCTCAGCTTGCTGGGGCAGGTGGACCGCCCGGCACCCTCGCCCCAGGCGACGGTGCAGCGGGTCTTCCAGCTTGTGAATGCGAGCGCCGAGGAGGTCAAGGCGACGCTGGAGGGCACGCTGGCGCGGGATTTGACGCCCGCCACCCCGCCGCTCGCCAACGTTCCTGTCAACGCGACCGACGCCAACGGAAACGCGGTGACCGTCACGGTACCCACCACTCAGACGAGTGCGGCTGGGTCGAGTGCCGACGCGCAGGCCAAGCAAGCGACCCAGACTGCCGCGCAGAACACGGGCGGCGCGACGATCATCGCCGACAAGCGCACGAACAGCCTGATCGTGCGCGGTACCCTCGGGCAGGTCACGCAAATCGGGGAGCTGATCCCCCAGCTTGATCAGGTCGTGCCCCAGATCAACGTGCAGGTCCGCATTCAGGAGATCACCGAGACGGCGGCGCGCAGCCTGGGCGTGGACTGGAAGATCGGCTTCGGCGGCTTCAACGTCAGCATGGGCGGCGGCGGACTCGGCGCCTCCTTCGACCCCACCCGCAGTCTGGTCGGTTTCAACATCTTCCCCACCCTGACTGCCCTCGAAAACCAGGGCCTGACCAAGCGGGTGTACGATGGGAACATCACGATGCAGAGCGGCCAGCGGTCCCTGGGCACCGGCACGAGCGCCCAGAACGCCTCGTCGAACGCGGCGGCGAGCATCAAGAGCGGCGGGCGGCTGGAGATCAACATCCCGTCCTCCAGCGGGAACATCACCCGGCAGATCGACTACGGTCTCAACCTCGACTTCTTCGATCCGCAGGTCGCGCCTGACGGGACGGTTACGCTGCGGGTGCGTGGGCAGGTCAACAACATCGCGGGGGAGTTGCCCACCAACTCGGTGCCTAATCTCCTGAACTTCACCAACAGCGAGGCGCAGAGCAGTATCACGTTCAAGAACGGCCAAACGGTCCTGATGAGCGGGTTGCTGGGCACCACCGAATCGAAGACCAACTCGGGCGTGCCCTTCCTGAGTAGTCTCCCGGTAATCGGGGCGGCGTTCGGCAAACAGACGACGAATCGCACGCAGACCCAACTGCTCGTCATCATCACCGGCAGCGTCGTGAAGTAACCCTCTTCAAGGCGGGCGGGCGGTTTCCTGCGAGGAACTGCCCGCCCTGCCGTCTGGGCAGCCTGTCTTCCCGCCTCCCCGCCCAACGCTAGATTCCCCCCATGAGGTATCTGACCGCCGGGGAGTCGCACGGGCCGCAACTGACGGCCATCATCGAGGGGCTGCCCTCGCAGTTGCCGCTGGGCAAGGGTGACATCGACCCCTGGTTGCGGCGGCGGCAGGGCGGCTACGGGCGCGGGCGGCGCATGGTGATCGAGACGGACGAGGCCCAGATTCTCAGCGGCGTGCGTGCGGGCCGGACCACGGGCGCCCCCGTCACGCTGGTCATCGAAAACCGCGACCATCGCAACTGGACCGAGATCATGTCCCCCGAGCCGGGGGGCGAGCCGCGCAAAAAGGCCCTGACCGATGCCCGCCCCGGCCACGCCGACCTGACCGGGGGCATCAAGTACCGTCACAAGGACCTGCGCGACGTGCTGGAACGGGCCTCGGCGCGGGAGACGGCGGCGCGGGTGGCGGTGGGGTCGGTGGCCCTCAAACTCCTGGGCGAACTCGGTGTCGAGGGCGCGAACTACGTAGCGAGTCTGGGCGGCATCGAGACGCGCCAGCCCTTCTCCTGGGACGCGCTGGAGGCCATCGAGGAGTCCGAGTTGAGGACCCCCGACGCGGACGCGGCGGCGCAGATGCGCGAGCGGATCGATCAGGCGAAAAAGGACGGCGACACGCTGGGCGGCATCCTGGAGGTGCGCTTCCGGGGCCTGCCGGTGGGGTTGGGCTCCTTCGTCCACTGGGACCGCAAGCTCGACGGGCGGATTGCTCAGGCCTGCCTGAGCGTGCAGGCCATGAAGGGCGTGGAAATCGGGCGGGCCTTCGAGAACGCAGTGAAACCGGGCAGCGGCGTCCATGACGCGGTGTATTACCGTGAGGGCAGCTACGCCCGCGAGACGAATGCTGCTGGCGGCCTGGAGGCGGGGATGACGAACGCCGAGGAACTCATCGTCCGCGTCGCCATGAAGCCCATCGCCACGCTGATGAAGCCGCTTCCGACCGTAAACGTGGTCACGCACGAGGCGTCCGACGCAGCCCGCGAGCGCAGCGACACGACCGCCGTCCCCGCCGCTGGGGTGATCCTCCAGTGCGTGATCGGCTGGGTGCTCGCCGACGCGATGCTGGAGAAGTTCGGGGGGGACACCCTGCCCGAGCTTCAGGAGCGCGTGGCTGCCGCACGGGCCTACGCTCGTGACTACTGAGCACCGGATGGCCCTGGCCGAGAGGGTGGACTTGGCGCTGAGCGAAGCCCTGTTGTGGCCTGACGTTCCCGAGGGCGCAGCGCCGGAGGGTGGAGCACCCGAGAGTGTAGGCGTCACGCTGCCTCACAGGCTTTCCTCTAGACTGTCCCCCATGAACGGGTCCGGCCTGATCGAGCGTCCCGTCACCTGGGTCGCGCTGGCGGGCTTCATGGGGACTGGGAAAAGCCGCGTCGGCTGGGAACTCTCGCGGGCACTGGCGCTGCATTTCGTGGACACCGACAAGCTGATCACCCGGGTGGTCGGCAAGAGCATCCCCGAGGTCTTCGCGCAGGAGGGCGAGAGCTACTTCCGCGCCTGCGAGGCCGAGGTCGTCCGGCGAGTGACCCGCCTCGATCACGCCGTCGTGAGCCTGGGGGGTGGCACCTTCATCCACGAGGGGAATCGCCGCACCCTGCTGGAACGCGGCCCGGTCGTGGTGCTGTGGGCCACCCCCGAGACCGTCTACCAGCGCACCCGCCACAGCGACCGCCCGCTGCTGAGAACTCCCGACCCCCTCGCCCGCATCCGCACCCTGATGATTGAACGCGAGGAGCACTACCGCCAGGGCACCATCCACGTCCACAGCGATGGCCGCCCCGCCGAGGAGATCGTGGAGGAGGTCATCGACCGCCTGTGGACCTGGTCCGACGCGCAGGCCGCCTGGCACGAGACGGAACCCGTGGGGGAACGTGCGGCGGATTGAGGTTGGAGGCGCACAGCCGTACACGGTTTCAGTCGGGTCGGGACTGCTTTCCCAGTACAGCGTGCCAGAACGCCAGGTCGCCCTGATTCACCCCACCGATTTACCTCGCACCTTCGTGGAGGCGGCGCAGGCGGCCCTCTCCCCCACCGTGACGGTGACCGTCCCCCCACGCGACGACTGCAAGACGCTGGAGGTCTACGCGCAGGTGCTGTCGAGACTGGCGCAAGTGAATCTCCCGCGCGACGGGGCGGTGGTGGGGTTGGGCGGAGGCGCGGCGACCGATCTCGCGGGCTTCGTGGCGGCGAGCTACCTGCGCGGCGTGGCCTTTTACACCCTGCCGACGACGCTGCTCGGCATGGTGGACGCGGCGGTGGGGGGCAAGACGGGCGTGAACCTGCCCGAGGGCAAGAATCTGGTGGGCGCCTTCTGGCCCCCGAGGGCCGTGTGGTGTGACACGGACACCCTCACCACCCTGCCCCCCGCCGTCTTCGCCGAGGGTGCTGCCGAGGCGTACAAGCACGGCCTGATCGCTGATCCGACCCTGCTGCCCCGGGTGTTGTCTCCGAATTTCCGCCCCGTTGGGCCGGGCCTGGAGGACACCCTCTCCGACGCCATCGCCGTGAAGGCTGGAGTGGTGACGCGGGACCTGACCGAGCGAGGCGAGCGGGCCTTCCTGAACTTCGGTCACACGCTCGCCCACGCGCTGGAGGCAGTCACGGACCACGGGATCTCGCATGGCGAGGCGGTCGGGTACGGGATGCACTACGCGGCGCTTCTCAGCCGTGCCCTGGGCGGCGCGGACCTGACTGGGCACACCCGCGCCTTCCTGCGGTGGCAGAATCCCCAGCCCCTTCCCCCCCTCACCTTCGAGAACGTGTGGCCCTACATGGCGCGCGACAAGAAAGCCGACTCGGAGGGCGTGCGCTTCGTGCTGCTGCATGATCTGGCGCGGCCATACCTGGCGCGGGTGCCGGAGGACGTGCTGCGACGGGAATTCGAGTACTGGTGCGAGGAACTTGTCGCCCGCGACGTGTAGCTTGTAGAAACAGAAATGTTCCCGCCGTTGCTTTTTCTATAAGCGACACGCCAGACCCCCTACGCCCCGCACCGGAGGTTCCCCTTGATCCTTGTCCTGAACGGTCCCAACCTCAACCGCCTCGGCCTGCGCGAACCGGGCGTGTACGGCACGCAGACGCTCGAAGACCTGGAACGCCTGTGCGAAACGTGGGGCGCCGAAATCGGCGTGACCGTTACCTGCCGCCAGAGCAACTACGAGGGGCAACTGCTGGAGTGGATTCAGGATGCGGATGAGCACGGCTTTACGGGCATCGTGCTCAATCCCGGCGCCCTGACCCACTATTCCTACGCGCTGCGGGACGCCATCGCCGGGCAGCCTCTCCCCGTGGTCGAGGTTCACATCAGCAACGTGGATGCCCGCGAGGAGTTCCGGCACAAATCCGTGACGGCGGCGGTCTGCAAGGGGAAGATCAGCGGCCTGGGTTTCCTGGGCTACCGCTTGGCTATGGAGGCCCTGACGGAGGGCAGCGTGTGAGCTGGCAGCCCTACGCGGCGAGGCCGGACAGCACCGTCACCGATACGCTCCTCCAGTGGGAGGGGGTGGGGGACGCCAATCACGCCGCGCGCACCCTGCTCGCCTGGCTGCCGCCCTCGTACGCGAGCGAGCCGGAGCGCCACTACCCGGTTCTCTACTTCCACGACGGGCAGAACGTGTTCGACGCCGCCACGAGCTACAGCGGCGAGTGGGGCGCCGACGAGACGCTGACCCAACTTGCGGCGGAGGGAATCGAGGCGATTGCAGTCGGCATCCCAAATGGCGGCGAACGGAGATTCCATGAGTACAGTGCCGCGCCCAACCCCAAGTTGCCGGACACGCTGGACGCAGGGGGCGCGGATGACTACATCGCCTTCCTCGTCGACACAGTCAAGCCGCTGGCGGACGGCCACTTCCGCACCCTCCCAGGCTCGAAAAGCACCGTGGTCATCGGCTCCAGTATGGGCGGCCTGGTCAGCCTGCACGCCCTGATCACCCACCCAGACGTGTTCGGCCACGCAGGGGTCATGAGTCCGGCGTTCTGGACAGCGCCCGTCGACTCCTTCACCCGCGTCCAGACCAGCCCCACCCCCACTGGCCGCATCTGGCTCGACATCGGCGGGCAGGAAGGTCCCGACGAGCCCGAGTTGATGCGCGCCTACTGGCAGGACGCCCATACCATGCGCGACCTGCTGCTCGACAAGGGCATGGGCGAGAGGTTGCGCTTCGTGGCCAACCCGCAGGGCACACACCACGAGAGCGCGTGGCGGGAGAGGTTGCCGGGGGCGCTGCAATTTTTACTGGGCGGCGAATGAAATGGCAAGTGGTTTGAGCAACAAACATACGGGGCAGATCGGGGAGTTCCTGGTCTGTGCTGAACTCGGGCGGCACCTGGATTTGGTTGCTACTCCCTTTGCCGGGAACGCGCCCGCGTTCGACCTCTTGGTGGCGGATGAGCAGTGCCGCTCCATTCCCGTTCAGTCAAGGCTGCGCGCGGACTCCAGTGGCCGTCCCGCGCCGACACATGGACCGATTTGGAAGTCGTCGGCGATATGCAGGTAGACCACGGCGACAGGAGTCTGGACTATCCCGGCTTGAAGGACCGCTTTTCATCCTGACGCAGCAGGACGTGCAGAACATTATGGCTCCTGCTTACCGGGCCTACATGGAGGCTCGCAAGATTCCTTGGCAGCGTCCGCGTAACCCGGCCTCGTTCGACGCACGGCTGGACGCACAACAACAGCTCAAGAAGTTCGAGAACAACTGCGCCCTCATCCGGCTCCAGCTTGAGGCGCAGACTCCGCCCTCACTGCCCTTGCCCCCCACCCCCGCCCTCTGATACCTTTACCTTTAGTGTCTCGTGCTTGGTAGGGCCGGGGCGACCGGGAGGCACCCGGAGGCGCACGCCAGCTTTTCCCCCGAAGGGGCGGGGCGCACTCGCAGCCAAATCCCTGATTACGGAGTTTTACGGTGAAAACCTTTGTTCCCAAGAACGACGAGCAGAACTGGGTCGTGGTGGACGCGGCGAACGTGCCGCTGGGCCGCCTCGCCACGCTGATCGCCAGCCGCATCCGCGGCAAGCACCGCCCCGACTTTACGCCCAACATCATCCAGGGCGACTTCGTGGTTGTGCTGAATGCCGCGCAGGTCGTGCTGACCGGCGGCAAGCTGGACGGCAAGATCTACACCCGCTACACCGGCTACCAGGGCGGCCTGAAGACCGAAACCGCCCGCGAGGCGCTGAAGAAGCACCCCGAGCGCGTGATCGAGCACGCGGTGTTCGGCATGCTGCCCAAGGGCCGCCAGGGCCGCGCGATGCACAGCCGCCTGAAGGTCTACGCGGGCGAGACGCACCCACACGCCGCTCAGAAGCCCCAGAAACTCGAGGTCCGGTAAACATGGCTACCCCTGAACAGTTCTACGGCACCGGCCGCCGCAAGGCCGCCGTCGCCCGCGTGTTCCTGCGCCCTGGCGAGGGCCGCATCCTGGTCAACGGCAAGGAGTTCCAGACCTACTTCCGCGGTCTGCTGCGCGCCGTCCACGCCCTCCAGGGCTTCCGTGAGACGGGCACCGCGGGCCGTTACGACGCCGTTATCACCGTGGCGGGCGGCGGCCCCAGCGGTCAGGCCGACGCGATCAAGCTGGGCATCGCCCGCGCGCTGCTGAAGGTCAACCCCGACTTCCGCGCCCAGCTCAAGCCCCGCGGCCTGCTGACCCGCGACCCCCGCGAGGTCGAGCGCAAGAAGTACGGCCTCAAGAAGGCCCGCCGCGCGCCCCAGTTCAGCAAGCGCTGATTTAAGGCGGCAAGCGAGAACCCCCTTCCCGACGGGAGGGGGGTTTCTTGTTGGGGGAAAAGACCCCTCACCTAATCCTCTCCTCGAGGCAGAGGAGCCTGGCAAAGCCCGGGGGTGAGGGGTCGTGGGCGTGCCCCTCAGGTCCAGCTCCCCGAAATCTCCCTCACGCGCAGGGTCGTCCCCTCGGCGCCGACCACCAGCACGGAGGCTCCGGCGGGGGTGTCGGGGCCGGTCGCTCGCCAGTCGCTGTCGCCGGCCCTCACCCGGCCCACCCCGTTCACGATGGGGGACGTGACGAGCACGGTGCGGCCGACGAGGCGGTGGGCGCCCGCGTTGAGAGCCCGGCCCTCGTTGCCACTGGCGGGCAGGCGGCTCACGTAGCGCCGTCCCAGCAGGACCGCGGCCACGCTGAGGGCGGCGAAGAGCAGGAGCTGCACCGTCACGGGCAACGGCAGCACGAACACGATCAACCCGAGGACGAGGGCGGCCAGGGCCAGCCACACGAAGAACACGCCCGGCGCCAGGACTTCCAGAATCAGCAGGAGTGCGCCCAGCACCCACCAGTGCCAGGACTGCACCCGCTCCAGGGAGGGCAGCCAGTCCATTCGCTAGCTCCTCCGGCGACCGCCGACGAGTTCCGGCTCACGGCCCCCAAACGCCTCGCGGGCCACCTCGGCGATGCCCTGGAGACTGCCCAGCATGGCGGTCGCCTCCAGGGGCAGGATCAGGGTCTTCTGGTTGGGGGCGGAGGCGATCTCCCGCAGCGCGTCCACGTACCGCTGCGCCACGAAGTAGTTGATCGCCTGGACGTTGCCCGCCGCGATGGCCTCGCTGACCATGCGGGTGGCGGCGGCTTCGGCCTGGGCACTGCGCTCGCGGGCCTCGGCCTCCAGGAAGGCGGCCTGGCGGCGGCCCTCGGCGTTCAGGATCTCGGCCTGCTTCTCGCCCTCGGCCTTGAGGATCGCGGCCTGGCGGAAGCCCTCGGCGTCAAGGATGTTGGCGCGCTTCTCGCGCTCGGCCTTCATCTGGCGGGCCATGCTGGCGACGAGGTCGGCGGGCGGCTTGATGTCCTTGACCTCGATGCGGGTGGCCTTGACCCCCCACGGCTCGGTCGCCTCGTCCACCACCGCGAGCAGCCGCGCGTTGATCTGGTCGCGGTTGGAGAGCAGTTCGTCGAGGTCCATGCTGCCCATCACGGTGCGGATGTTCGTCATCGTGAGGTTGAGCGTCGCCTGCTGGAGGTTGCGGACCTCATAGCTCGCCTTGGCGGCGTCGAGCACCTGGTAGAAGACCACCCCGTCCACCGTCACGAGCGCGTTGTCCTTGGTGATGACCTCCTGCGAGGGCACGTCGAGAACCTGCTCCATCATGTTGACCTTGCGGCCCACCCGGTCCACGTAGGGCAGGATCAGGTTGAGGCCGGGCTTGAGGGTGCGCTGGAACTTGCCGAAGCGTTCCTGCGTCCACTCGTAGCCCTGCGGAACGCTCTTGACCCCGGCGAACAGCGTGACCACCACCAGCAGCAGCAGGACGACGACGACGATCGTGAATCCCATAGTTTGGCCTCCACCTGCGGGTACGCCGGATGAAGGGAGGAAGTTCCCGGATATTCAGGGAACTTCGGCGCGTCAGACAGGCGGCAGGACGGCTAATCCCCGCTAGACTCGGGCCGATGACGGAAGTGGGGACGGCGGCGCTGGTACACCTGAGGGACGTGACCGTGCGCGCGGGTGGACGCACCCTGCTGGAGGACGTGACCCTGCGGCTCTCCCCGGGCGAGGCGCTGCGTTTGAGCGGGCCCAACGGCGGCGGCAAGACCACGCTGCTGCGGCTTCTGGCGGGTGAGGTGGCGCCAATGCAGGGCGAGCGGGTTTATGGGCTCGGCGGGAAGTTCAGCCGGGCGGCGGTACAGGCCCGGCGCACCCTCTCGGTCGTCGGCCCCGACGCCGAAGCCTTCTACCTCACGCGGGACTGGGCGCAAACCGTGCGGGACGTGCTGCTGGCCGCCTTCGAGGGGGACGCCCTGCGGCTGTGGGAGCCCACGCCGGAGGCGCTGGAACGGCTGGTGGAGGTCGCGGCCCTGACCGGCGTCACGCCGCTGCTGGACCAGGACTTCCGCACCCTCAGCCACGGGCAGAGGCGGCGGGTGGTGCTGGCCCGCGCGCTGATGCCCCGCCCGGAGGCCCTGCTCCTCGACGAGTTCACCGACGGGCTGAGCGCCGGGGCGCGGGGGGAGCTGGGACGGGTACTGAGGGACGTTCACGCCTCCGGGGTTGCGGTCGTCCTCGCCACCCATCGCCCGGAGGAGGCGCCGGAGTTGCCCTGGCGCACCCTGCGGGTGGAGGGGGGCCGCGTTCTGAATGGGGACCACGGGTTGGGGAAGACTGCCTCCGCCATAACGCTGCCCCCACCGCCCGGCTCGGGGGACCTCGTGCGGCTGCGGGACGTGCGGGTGTACCGGGGCGGGCACCTCGCGCTCGGCCCGCTCTCGTGGACCTGGGCGGCGGGACAGCACTGGCTGGTGACCGGGGAGAACGGCAGCGGCAAGAGTACCCTGGCGCGCCTGATCGCCGGGGAACTACATTCCGCGCTGGGGGGCGCGGTTGAGCGGCCCTTCCTGCGCCGGGACCTGCTCACCGAACGCCGCCGCACCGTCGGCCTGGTCGGCGCGGAGGTCGGCCTCCGGCAGCGGCGCGGGTGGGCGGGCCGGGAGGTGATCAGCAGCGCGTGGAGCGGGACGGAGGGGTTCGCGCCCGACCTGACGCCGGAGCAGGCGGCCCGTGTGGAGGAGCTGGCGGCCCATCTCGACGTGACGGACCTGCTGGACCGCAGCGCCGACGCGCTCTCGCAGGGGCAGCTCCGGCGCCTGCTGCTCGCCCGCG
Organism: Deinococcus apachensis DSM 19763; assembly: GCF_000381345.1. NCBI lineage: Bacteria > Thermotogati > Deinococcota > Deinococci > Deinococcales > Deinococcaceae > Deinococcus > Deinococcus apachensis. The sequence goes on from NZ_KB906399.1 coordinate 472,403, forward strand.
CCGCCGCGCACACGCCCCGCCTCCTCATTCTCGACGAGGGACTGGATTTTCTGGACGCGGATTCCCGCGCCCGCTTCCTGACACTGCTGCCCGACCTCGCGCGGGGCGGCACCCACGTCATGGTGATCGCCCACCGGGCCTCGGACGCGCCGCCGGGGCTGACGCACCACCTCCAGTTGGAGGAGGGACGGGTCAGACGCGCGGAACCCCGGTAGCCTCCAGCCGGTCGGCGAGCGCGTTCAGGTACTCCCCCAGCACCTCAGGGGAGGTGACCTGCTCGTGCGCGTGTGGGGCGAGCAGGGGCAGGGTCCCGAGCTGGACCGCGTGCCCGGCGAGTTCGAGCATGGCTTGGTCGTTGTCGCTGTCCCCGAAGGCGACGGTGCGCTCCAGCGGAATGCCCAGCGCCTCGGCGATCAGGGCGAGGGCCGCCCCCTTGTGGGCGCCGACGGGCGTGACGGTCAGGAACTGCGTGTACGGCGGCTGCGCGCCCGTCAGGACGAGGTGGGGGTGGCTCTCGCGCAAGCGGGCGGCGAGGTCCGCGACGCCCGGGTGATAGAGGCCCACCTTCAGCACCCCCTCGCGCGGCGCCTCCGCGAGCGGGCGGAAGCTGCGGGCAAGCATCCAGGGCTCCGGCTCCCGCCCGGGCGGGAGGTCGATGTACAGGGCGTCCGGCGTGAACACGACCACCCGGGCGTCCTCCAGCTCGTGGGCCAGCACCGCCTCCAGCTCGGCAGGGGTGAAGCGGGCCTCCGCGTGCAGCTCGCCGCCGATCTCGATGCGTCCCCCGTTGTTGGTGGCGACCGCGTCGGGCTGCATCGCCTCGCGCACGGGCCGGGGCGGGGTGTCGCGCCCGGTGATGATCGCCAGCCGCACGCCCAGCCCCCGCAGCCGGGAAAGCGCCCCCGCCGTCGCGTCGGGCAGCTCGCGGCCCTGATCGGGGATCAGCGTGCCGTCGAGGTCGAAGGCGAGCAGCAGGGGCAGGTCGGCGGGGGGCGCTTTGGCGGAACTCGGGCGGCTCGTCACGGGCGGCAGCCTAGCAGGCGGGAGGCCGGGCAAAGAAAACCGCCCACCTATTCGGGCGGGCGGAACGGACGCGGCGGGGCTTACTCGCCGAGCGTCTCGACGGGCGTGAAGTCGCTCTGGGCCTCGGTGGCGGCCTGGGCGGGGGCGGCGTTGGCGGCGGCCTTCGCCTGGTTGGCGCGGGCAGCGTCCTTCATCACACGGCTGCGGTCGCTCTTGATGCGGGCGGCCTTGCCGCGCAGCTCGCGCAGGTAGTACAGCTTGGCGCGGCGCACCTTGCCGCGCTCCAGCACGGTGACCCGGGCGATCAGCGGGCTGCTGAAGGGGAACACGCGCTCCACACCCTCGCCGAAGGAAATCTTGCGGACGGTGAAGCTCTTGCGGCTGCCCGTGCCGTTCAGGGCGATGACCACGCCCTCAAAGGCCTGGTTGCGGGTGCGGTTGCCCTCGACGACCTTGGTCTCGACGCGCACGGTGTCGCCGGGCTGGAACTCGGGGTGTTCGGTCTTGATGTGGGGCTGCTCGACGGCGCGCAGGATGGCCCCACGGTTCACTTTCACGGTGCTCTGCATCTTTCTCTCCTTTGCCAGCGGACCGCCCCACCTCCCGGTTTCCGCCGGGCAGAGACGTTCTTGGACACCTGTACGCACCCGCCTGAACGCGGGGCAGACCTTGGGAGTATACGCGGGCCGAGCGCAACGCTCAAGAGGGCAACCGGGGCGCCGTGTTACTTTTTTCACCCTTCTCCTCCGGCAGCATGGGGTATGTGAGTGAGTCCGCCGAGAAGAGAGACGCCCTGCTGGCCGGTGCCCGCCGGGCCGTGGGGGAGCAGCGCCGCCGGGTAGCCGAGGTGCGGGCGCGCGAACATGTGGGGGCGGCGGGCTGGGCCCAGACGAGCATGCTGGAGCAGATCATCCGGGCCGGGCGCGAGGGGCTGGCGGCGACCGACGCGCTGCGGCAGATGGTGTACCTGACCACCGAGCAGTTGCGGACGTTGCCGCTGGCCGCGCAGGAGGGCGAGCGGGAGGCCCACGCCCGCGCGCTGTCCAACATCGTGCAGAGCGGTGAGGCGCAGATCACAGCCGCCGAGGCGCTGGACGAACTGGTGCGCCAGGCCCTGGATCAGGTCGCGCAGACACCGGTCGGCGAGGTCAACGTCCAGCGGCTGCGACAGATTCATGACCGCGTGCAGGAACAGATGCGGGCGCTGCACACCATCATCGAGGCGGCGCAGGTACAGGCGAACACTCTGGAGCAGGTCTCCCAACTCGAACGGGTGAGCGCCGAGCACCACAGGCGGGTGGAGGCCATCGGGCACCTCGGCGCCGAGGAGGAACTGCGGGCCCTGGCCGGAGCGGGTGAAGGCGTCGTGGATCGGATTACCGAGCTGGACGAGGCGGGATCCGCCCAACTGAACGCCCTGAGCCGCATCGGCGAGGCCGTGGTCGAGAAGGTGAGCGAAACGGCGGCTCCCGTTCCCGAGCAGGTTCAGGTGCTCAGCGACCTGGCCCAGGCTGTTCAGCAGAAGGCCGAGAAACTGCGGGGCGACTGATTACCGCTCGACCCAGTAGCGGCGGATTGGGTTCTCGTAGAACTCCAGCCTGAACTCGCCCTCACAGACGCCGCCGTTCGCCTCAATCACTCGTCGCGAGGCGAGGTTATCCACGTCGCAGGTTACGAGGACGCGCGCGAGGCCGAGTTCGCGGGCACGTCCTAGCGCCAGCCGCAAGATCAGGGTCGCGTATCCCCGCCGCCGTTCTGCGGGCCGGACCTCGTAGCCGATATGACCGCCAAGCTGGCGGAGTCTTTCGTTCAGGGCGTGGCGGATCTTGGTGCGGCCCAGGTACGTTTCCCCCTCGATCAGCCATCTTTCCTCGGCAGGGACGGAGTCTTCCGGTACCGGGTTGGGTGGCTCGAAGCTGCACAGGTGCGCCGCAAAGGCCCCAAAGTCGGCTTCCAGCTCGGCCACGTTCCAGCTCAGCGTGTCCCTCAGACCGCTGCTGCTGGCCTGCGCCTCGCGCACAGCCTCGACAAAGCTGCCTCTGTACCTCCCCGACGGGCGCACAAGCTCGGGCATGGGTCAGGGTAGCGGGGCCACCTACCGCCGCGCCTCCGCCGAGTGGCCTGTTTTTCCATCTCCGGCTTCCCCGACTGACCACTCAGACTGGACAATCGGCGCCCGGATTGCGCCCGCCACACCGGAAAGGGCCGGAACGAGCGCGTACAATCCGGGACGTGAGAGACGCTCCGTTTGGCGTGCTGGACCTGGGGCTGCTCCCCTACCGAGAGGCCTGGGACGTGCAGCATGAGCACCACGCGCGGGTGGCGGCGGGCGGACGGCCCACGCTGCTGCTCGTCGAGCACCCGCCCGTGCTCACGCTGGGCCGCAAGGCGAGGGAGGGCACGAACATCATCGTGACCCGCGAGTACCTGAACAGCCAGGGCATTGAGGTGCTGGAGGTGGAGCGCGGCGGCGACGTGACCTACCACGGCCCCGGCCAACTCGTCGCGTACGCAATCTTCCCGGTAGGGCGGCGGGTGCAGGACTTCCTGCGATTGCTGGAGGGGGCGACCATCACGGCGCTGCGGGAACTCGGCCTGCCTGACGCGAGGCCGAACCCCGGTTACGCGGGTGTGTACGTGAACCCGCGTGAGGTGAACGGCCGCGAGTACGAGCAGAAAATTGCCTCGTTCGGCGTGGCCGTGCAGCGGAACGTCGCCCTGCATGGGCTGGCGCTCAACGTCACGACCAATCTCCAGCACTTCGAGCTGATCGTCCCGTGCGGATTGAGCGGCACCCAGATGACAAGCGTTGAGCGCGAGTACGAGTTGCGTGGCATCAACCGGACCGTGAGCATGGACGAGGCCAAGCACACCCTCACCCGCGCCTTTCACACCACCTTCGAAATCTACGACTGGACGCTCCCGGAACCCGCCGGGACCGCCCCCGCCCTCACAGGGAGTCACGCATGACCCAGCCCAACCAGGAACCCCGCTTCATCAAGAACGGCATCTACCGCAAGGACAGCGTCCCCGTCCGTGAGAAGAAGCCCGAGTGGCTCAAGGTCACCATCCCCACCGGGCAGGTGTACGGCGAGGTTCGCAAGATCGTCAAGGAACACCGCCTGCACACCGTCTGCGAGGAGGCGATGTGCCCCAATATCGGCGAGTGCTGGTCACGCGGCACGGCCACCTTCATGCTGATGGGCCACATCTGCACCCGCGCTTGCCGCTTCTGCGCCGTGGACACCGGGAACCCGATGGGCAAGCTCGACCTGGACGAGCCGGCCAGCGTCGCCGACTCGGTGCGCCTGATGGGTCTGAAGTACGTCGTGCTGACCTCGGTGGACCGCGACGACCTGCCTGACGGCGGCGCCTACCACTTCGCTAAGACGGTCCAGGCCATTAAGCGGGTGAACCCCGAGACGCGCGTGGAGGCCCTGACGCCCGACTTCGGCGGCAACCCGCACTGCGTGGACCTGGTGCTGGAGAGCGGCGTGGACGTGTACGCGCAGAACCTGGAGACGGTGCGCCGCCTGACCCACCCGGTGCGAGATATCCGCGCGAGCTACGAGCGCACACTGGGCGTCCTCGTGCATGCCAAAAAGAGCCGCCCCGACGTGATCACCAAGACGAGCATCATGCTGGGCCTGGGCGAGACCCGCGAGGAACTGCGCGAGGCGATGGCCGACTGCCGGGCACACGGGGTGGACGTCCTCACCTTCGGCCAGTACCTGCGCCCCACCATGCACCACCTCCCCGTTGAACGCTACGTCTCCCCCGCCGAGTTCGACGAGATCCGGGAAGAGGGGATGGCGATGGGCTTTCTGGAGGTCGTCGCCGGTCCGCTGGTCCGCTCCTCCTACAAGGCCGAGCAGATCGTGATGGAAAAACCCGGCAACCTGCCCGAACACCTCGTCCACCTGGAGGGCGGGGAGCAGCTCAGCCTGATCTGAGTCCGGGGAGCTGGAGGGGCTGAGGCATACGGCTTTGGCCCCCTTGCTCTGCTTATGGGTTTGCGTGGCGGCAACAAGAACGCGAAAACCCCGCAACCGGGGCAGTTGCGGGTTCTCGGGTTTTCTCTGGTACGGAAGGGCAGATTTGAACTGCCGACCTCACGCTTATCAGATGCCAAGTTCGGCTCTCATAACGAAAACACTGTCTAGAACAGTATATATCGTCAGTCGCGCCTCTGCAAGATGGGCGAAGAACGCACAACTACTGAATTTAACTCATAATTCTATCTATCACAGCAAGCATGCCGGGGGGCTGGTAGGAAGCGTCTCGCATCCTACTTAAAATCAGGTTGCGCATAACTTCATAGTTGATAACCCCACCGAGGAATTCGGAGGTAAACCTGCGCAAAATATCTCTGCCGCGAAACGTAATAAGCCATTTGCCATTGTTTAAGTCCGCTTGAAACTGAGCTTTGTACTGCTCCTCTAGTTCCGATATTGTTGTCAAGCTAAGTCGCTCATTAACAATCTGGCTGATGCGACGAGCCGACGACTTTACCACTGTATCAAACTGAGCAGCTAGCTCCCTCGCGTTTGGATCAATCCTGGTGTTGATACAACTAACAAGCAAGGAATTTATATGTCTTTCTAACTCAAATTTTACTAGGGACGGTAGTGTTTTAGAGGCTGCCTCTCTCAAACCATTCAATATTTCCTCGTTTGTTATATTTGCCTTGTCAGGTATAGGCAAATCCTTTATGACTCTTTTTATATACTCTGGTTCTAACAAGTAGTTTTCAATATGATAACGATCCCACGAAAAAACACTTCCGTCAAGCCCTTCGGTTACAGCATCGGAGTCCCTATCAGTAATTGCGAAGAAACTTCCTGATATTGTGCCCTTTTCACTGACTGCTTGTAATATGCTTTGCAGCTCTTGAACTCTAGCTTTATTGCCGCCAGAAATTAGATTTACACGGAGTGAGAATTCAGGAAATAACGATGCCACTGCATTTACATCGAAATCCGACTCCCCTCCTCCTTCCAATATAACAACTTTCGCTCCTGGCCTGTACGCCGCCAGGTCACCAACAAGATCCATAACAAGACGTTCTATCTCCCCTGATGCCTTAACCTCTTTCAACTGATTGACATCTTCGGTCAGCCTACTCGGCGGCTGCATATGAAATACAGAGAAACCCTCGTTTCCCACAGCCTGCCTTATAAGTGTATCTGAATGAGTTACCAGCCAAAGTTGATTATCCATTGCCTTGCCTAAATTACGATGATAGAACTGCGGCAAGCCCTCGATTAGTCGTGGGTTTAGGTGCATTTCTGGTTCGTCAATTAGTAATACACTGTGCTTTGGAGTAGAGTTACGAAGTCGCAAGTACCCATACAAAACCTCTTTTTCTCCCGAACTAAGATCATTGATGTCGTGAACCGATCCATTACTAGTTTCCACATTAAATAATAATCTATCGTCAGGCGTAGGCTGAGGGCCTACGAAACGCTTGCCGGGGAAAAATATTTGGAACAGCTCTTCAAGGGTTTGAGTTAAACTTACTGTGTTTCTACCTTCCACTCCTGCTTGTGTTGAAAGGAGATCTTGGATGTAACCAGATGCTAGTTCTGCTTTAATATTTGAATACTTATTAGAAGTGTTGCACAATGCGCTGTGACTTCTTTGGTCGTTTGTCGTTTGTATATTAAGATTAATTCCACCCACCTGCTCTCTTTGATAACTTCTTTGAGCGCTGTGGTATTCGATAATTCCAATATGGGCAGGATCATATGTACTAAACAAGTGTTCGAGTACGCGGGATGTTTCCACCCTTATTTCGCCTGTTGGACCTACTACCACCTTACCGGTATGCGTCACTTTCTCCAACTCAGCTAAGAACAAGGGGGTCTCCGCGTGTACTTGTGCGGCAACTTCAGGTTGATGCACACGCATCTGTGCCGCAAATGCGGACATTCCTAGTTGCGACCAAGCCTGGTCCGGTACCTCTCTAGGGGTCAAAAGTGGGGTGAAGGCGTGAGAAGTCGGCTCCCATATGGTGTTTTCTGCAATGAAGAACACCCGGAGCCGACCCCCTCAGTCTAGCCTCTGTGCCCTGCTGGCTCAGCACTTTCCGCTCGATCCCCGTCGGCTCACCGTCCTGAGTGCCCTGATCCTCGCGGTCATTCAGGCGCGCAGCGTCGTCTTGTACCAGCTCGTCCAGCTCATCGATCTCCCAGGCTCGGACGAGACGGTGTACCAGCGCCTGAGGCGCTTCGTGCAGTTCGCCCTCCCCGACCTGCTGGTCGCCCGCTTCGTCCTGGCCCACCTGCACGACGAGCAGCACTGGCTGCTCGTCCTCGACCGGACCAACTGGAAGCTGGGCCAGCACGACATCAATATCCTCTTACTCAGCGTGCGCTGGCAG